>CAXUOL010000592.1:0-4663 GCA_964252435.1 uncultured Nostoc sp. | reverse complement strand
CCAGAGGCTAGAAACGAGATTTTAAAAAGGTTTTGGCTTAAGTTTACACCAATGAACATGTTGTACCCCTACCCGTATACTTTATTTACCTGAAATACGTTGTAATATTTCCAGTGGTAGTCTGTATAGGGTAAGAAGGCAAAGCAAATGACCCAAACGACGAAAACCCAAAAACTGCTGACCTTTGAGGAGTATCTTACCTATGACGATGGTACAGACACGCGCTATGAGTTGGTGGATGGAGAACTAGTCGAGATGCCACCAGAAAGTCAGGAAAATAGCAATCTGGCAAGATTTCTATTCGTTGAACTACTAAAACATTTCCCTTTTTATTTAGTTGCTCACAAGGATACAGAAATTGAGGTAGCGGGGCGACGGGCGAGATGTCGTTTACCTGACTTAATGGTTCACACAGAAGAATCTTATGCTGCTCTTATCGGTGCTACTCGTGCTACCCTCACCCGTGATATGCCGCCGCCTGCGCTAGTGATTGAAATTGTTTCTCCGGGAACAGCGAACCGCGTTCGTGATTATCGCTACAAGCGGACGGAGTATGCCGCTAGGGAAATATTAGAGTATTGGATTGTTGACGCACAGATGCAACAAATTACGATTTGCCAGTGGGTGGAGGGACAGTATGAAGATAAGGTATTTACAGGTGCGACTTGTGTGGAATCAGTAGTAATTGCTGATTGGACGCTAACAGTAGAGCAGGTGTTTAACAGCGCAAACAGACCAGAATTACTAGGGAAATAGAAAATGCAATTGAGTTTTTCATTCTTCGTAAGAATTCAGGAGTCAGAATAGTTAAAGAATCAGACGAAGATTTGATAAATGAATATCCCAATCATACTGAAATTCATATAAATTCTGACTTCTGACTCCTGGGTGCTGAATTCTTTTCATTCTTCCTGTTTTCCCAAATACACCTCAATCACACGAGAGTCATTTTGCACTTCTTCAAAATTACCTTCGCACAATACCGAACCTTCATGTAACACCGTTACTTTTTTGGCAATTTGACGCACAAATTCCATATCATGTTCAATTACTAAAATTGAATGACTCTGCGCTAGTGCTAAAAGTAATTCGCCAATGTTATAGGTTTCTTCATCTGTTAAACCAGCAACTGGTTCATCAACAAGTAATAAATCTGGGGACTGTGCTACTAACATCCCAATTTCTAAACGTTGCTTTTCTCCGTGAGAAAGTAAAGCTGCTCTGATATCGGCTTTTGGCGTTAAACCGATGGTTTCTAATAATCCTTTAATATTATTCTTTTCAACAGCATTAGAATGTTCAAACAAAGTAGAAAAGACATTTTTATTCTTGTTACTGGTAATTTCTAAATTTTCACGGGGCGTTAAATTTAAGTAAATTCGGGGTGTTTGAAACTTGCGCCCAATTCCCAATCGGGCAATTTTATATTCAGGTAAAGAACGCAGATTTCTTCCTTTGAATAAAACTTGTCCTACGGTTGGCTGAACTTTCCCCGTAATTACATCTAGAAATGTTGTCTTTCCCGCACCATTGGGGCCAATTACTACTCGTAATTCACCCACATCCATACTAAAGTTAAGCTGGTTTAAAGCTTTAAAACCGTCAAAACTAACAGTTACGTTTTCAGTTTCCAATATTTTCGCGTTCATGTTGCACTTCGGGGTCTTCTTCCAAGGTGGGATATGTAGCAATTTCTTGACGACGGTGGAAAAGAGAAATATTCTGGCTACGCAACCATCCCACGATGCCGTCAGGAAGGACTGTGACAACTATCAAAAATAGTGCGCCTTGAAAAAATAGCCAGATTTCGGCAAATTGTTCGCTTAAAAAAGTGCGGGCATAATTTACTAACAAAGTTCCGACAATCGCCCCAATTAAAGTAGCACGTCCGCCTACAGCCACCCAAATCACCATTTCAATCGAAAAGGCAATATCCATTGCTCTGGGTGAGACAGAACCACTCTGAATGGTGTAAAATGCTCCTGCAATGCCTGCGATCGCACCGGAAACTGCAAACACCACCACCTTAAAATCTGTAGGGTCGTAGCCAGAAAATCTTACCCGATTTTCATCATCACGAATTGCTATCAACAACCTCCCAAAGCGTCCAGTTGTCAACCAGCGACAAATTCCGTAGGTGATTGCGAGAAACACTACTGTCAGCGTGTAGAAAATAAACTGCGTTTTGGCATCACTGACCGTTGCTCCAAACAAGGTTGTAAAATCTATCAGTCCGTTAGTACCGTTGAATAGTTTTTGTTGACCATTAAAGAAGTTAAAAAATACAATAGTTCCGGCTTGAGTCAAGATGGAAAAATAAACTCCCTTGAGACGATTTCGGAAAACTAAATATCCCAACAATCCCGCCAATAACCCTGGAATTAGTACCACTAAAGCTATTGTCAAAGGAAAAGAATAAAAAGGTTGCCAAAAGGCGGGAAGTTCTGTAACCCCATAAAGTCCCATGAAATCAGGCAATTCTCCAGTAGGGACTTGCAATTTCAGGTACATAGCGATCGCATATCCACCCAAACCAAAGAAAATACCATGTCCCAAACTTAATAAACCAGTATAACCCCAAATCAAATCAATACCCAAAGCTGCGATCGCCAGCGACAAAAATCGCCCCAACAAATTCAGACGAAACTCCGATAGCAGCAGTGGCATAATGATAATCAGGAAAAGTGCGATCGTAACCACCACCCCCGCCTCAATTAAAATTAACCTTCCTTCCCTCTTTCTCATTCTTTCTTCGCGTCCTTCTCTTCGAGACACTTCGTGAATGCGTCTTCGCGGTTCGTTTAAACATCAACAGTACGTCCCTTCTGTGGAAAAATCCCTCCAGGCTTCCACTGTAAAAACACAATAATTAGCGCAAACACCATCACCTTAGCCATACTCGTCGTGGCAAAAAAAGTAAACAAATCAGCCAAAGGTTTAACAGGAGTCAGCAACAAAGCCAAAGTACCAGAACCAATTAAAAAATTAGCCGTACCAATACCCAAAGCCGCCACAATCGTCCCAGCTAAATTGCCCACACCTCCAACGACAACAACCATAAAAGTATCAATAATATAATTTTGTCCCGTATTTGGCCCTACAGAACCGAGCAAACTAATTGCACATCCAGCCACACCAGCTAAACCAGAACCCAGTGCAAAAGTAATCGCGTCAACCTTTTGAGTTGGGATACCCAAACAAGCGCTCATACTCCGGTTTTGCGTCACCGCCCGAATTCTTAAACCCCAGCTAGAACGTTGTAAAAATAAATAAATTCCCGCCACACAGATTATTGTTAAAGCAATAATAAATAACCTGGCAAATGGCAATTGCACACCACCTAAAGATATCCCTGCTTGTAACCAAGTCGGTGCTGTTACATCTACATTTTGAGCGCCAAACCAAGGTTGAGTTACTGCTAACTGATAAGTTTGACTCAATAAATTGCCCGTTGTGATTGTCACTCCCAGCGATAATAAAAATATCACCGCCACAATCCAGTTACGAACTCTTCCTAAATCAGTGCGGGAATTTAAAATCCATAAACCTCCAAAAAACAGCAGAGAAAATAAGCCTATGCCAATTATCAATACCCAATTCACGCTGCGGACAAACTGCTGAAAAATTAAACTTACTCCCCAAGTTGCTAGTAAAGTTTCTAATGGGCGTCCATAGAGATAACGAATCACGCCTCTTTCTAAAATTAATCCCACAGCAGCCGTGAATATAAAAGCAATAATTAAAGCCAAAAATAGATAAACTTCAAACCACATCCCACCCAATTGTTTGCAGATATTTTGCACAACATAAGTTGTATAAGCACCAAACATCATCAATTCACCATGCGCCATATTGATGACGCCCATCAATCCAAATATAATTGCCAGTCCCAATGCAGCAATTAATAATACCGCACCAATACTAATACCATTAAATACAGCTTCTAAGAATCCTGCTAACACTTATTTCTCCACAAAAGCTATCAGCGAGTAGTTAGTGTCTCGTGTGCCTCGTTCCCAGTCTGAGACTAGGAACAAGAATATTACGAATTACGAATTACGAATTATTTAGGTTTTCTTGTACTTACCACCCTTAGCAGGGTCACTCCAATCACAAGCAAATCCTTTAGTTTCTTTGACAAATTGATTCCAAGGAACTGGCTCAACTGGTGCAGGAGTAGCATAGACAATATCGAACAAACCATCTAGCCTTACTTGACCAATCCGCACAATTTTTGATATGTGATGATTAGCACCCATTGTCACTTTACCTTCAGGCGCATCTAGAGTTTGACCATAAGCCGCAGCACTTACCTTAGCTATGTCTGTAGTACCAGCTTTTTGTACTGCTTGCTTCCACAAATAAACTGCGATGTAAGCTGCTTCCATTGGGTCATTTGTTACCCGATTTTCACCATATTCTTTTTTGAAAGCTGCGACAAACTTTTTATTAGCAGGTGTGTCTACTGTTTGGAAGTAATTCCAAGCAGCGTAGTGACCTTTGAGATACTCTACACCAATTGCTTTAACTTCTTCTTCAGCAATACTGACAGACATGGAAGGATATCTTTCTGGTGTCAATCCAGCACCTTTCAATTGTTTGAAGAAAGCAACGTTGCTATCACCATTCAGAGTATTGTAAATTACACCTCCATTAGGCAAAG
>CAXUOL010000591.1:0-4669 GCA_964252435.1 uncultured Nostoc sp. | reverse complement strand
ACTACATCATGAAACCAGGCAGCTAGTTGAACAGCAGCTAGGTTGTTGGTGTAGCCTTGCAAAATCTGAATTGTGCTGAGGACGCGATCAATGTGTTTCAGTGTATGGTAATGGCGACCAGGGCTAGAGTAAGCTGCAACCAAGCTATTAAAGGCTTTCTCAGCCGTTACCTGGTCAACACCAAAGGGTTGGAGTGTGTGTTGCCAGTTATAAAATAAAATATCCATAAAGTTTTCTGTAGTCATAGAGGCAGTATACCCATTCTTAGTATTGGAAAAAATAAGTACATCCTGTTAAAACGACAGACAAAAGACGCAATGATAGAAGAGGTAAAGGAAAATCCTTCTCTTGTGCCCAGTTATCCGTGTTGTAAATATTTATTGATTTTATACCCATATATACCCAATATTGATAATATGGGTACATGAAATTATCTGATTATGCAAAGAAAGTTGGGGTAAGCTACAAAACTGCACATCGTTGGTGGAAAGCTGGGCAGCTAAACGGCTACCAAATTCCATCAACAGGGACAATCATCATTGAGTCTGATAACCCGATAGAACAAGAGCAAATTGCTCTAATCTATGCCAGAGTTTCATCAGCAGAAGCAAAGGCAAATTTAGATCGCCAAGCGATTAGATTAACTGATTATTCTATTGCAAGAGGCTATCGTATTTACAAAGTTGTCAAAGAGATTGGAAGTGGACTCAATGATAATAGGAAGCTTTTATCGAATGCTTTGCAAGACTCGAATTACAATATTTTGGTTGCAGAACATCGAGATAGAGTAACTAGGTTTGGGTTAAATTACATCAAATTATTATTGGAGGCGACAGGTAAAAAGCTGGAGATTGTCAACGATGCGGATAATGGAAAGGATGAATTGATGCAGGATTTAGTTTCGGTAATTACATCCTTCGTGCAACGTATTTACGGGTTAAGGAGAGGTAAACGTAAGACTGAAAAGCTAATTGCAGAATTAAAAGCAAATGGAGTCAAAGAATGAGGTTAGTAGAACGGCATATTATCAAGACAAGCCATCAATTTTACAAAGAAGTTGATGATTTGGCGTGGCGTTCTAAGAACCTATACAACTACGCCAATTATTTAGTTAGGCAGTCATTTATTGAGGATTCTGTTGGAAACAAGAAATTAATCTTGGGACGAAGACTAATCAGAACTTTGTTAGTATTCCTCATGCACGGTTTATCGAGCAGTTGCAATACAAAGCTGAACTAGTTGGGATAACCGTTTTGCTCAATGAAGAGAGCTACACTAGTGCATCCTCATTCTTGGATTTAGACCCAATTCCAGTTTACAAAAAAGGTCAAAAACATACATTCAGTGGCAAGCGAATAAAAAGGGCTTGGTATAAATCCAGTGATGGCAGACTTATCCATGCAGATATTAACGCCAGTCTGAATATTACAAGAAAGGTAGTCCCAGCGACATGCAGTCTAGGGATAGAGGGTATTGCAGTTTACCCATTCCGGGTAACACCGGGAAAAGTTGCTTGAGGACATTTGTCCATAAAGTTATCAACTGTTATAGATTAATACAGTTCAAATAGAGCAACAAAATCCTGATGTAGAGACGCGATTTATCGCGTCTTGAAAGACAAATTATCTACACCAATAATATCATGTCCGCTAGATTACTTTAGGACTTACGCACAGGTAACGGAAAAACGAACCGCATACTCCTACGGAGAAGCAAGCTACGCGCAGCGTCTCGTAAGAGTTGGACGCAAAGTACACGTTCGCGAAGCGTCTCGTTGGCGCAGCCTCTCGTAGAGAAGAGAAGGAATAAGAGTTTGAGAGAGTTTTTGCGTAAGTCCTATACTTATTAAAATGAAAAAGCTGGAGAACACAGCCTGATATAAATATTTCTTTGATCGTCAGCAAAAGACCTTCTGCCATGAAGTATTCTTGTATTATCAATCATTAAAATATCGCTTTTTTGCCACGAAATTTCCGTAGTTATTTTTTCAGCAATTTCATTAAGTTCAGATACAACCTCTTCAGGAATTTCTGAATCATCTTCAAAATTAAGAATCTTTGGGCTTAACTGTTTTGTAGGTAATAGACTATTAATAAATACCTGATATTTTCCACATCTGCTGGGGATAATGGCTGGAGAAATGTATTCAAGCAGAATCGATTGATCGTTATTTACTGTCAGATGCGTATTATTCTTCTGACACATTTCTTCTAACTGATTCAAATCATCTGTTTGATATTTTTTATGCCAGTCCTCTTGAGATATCTGAACAGTAAATTTTAACTTCTTTTTGCTAAATAACTCTTTGGTTGAACTACTAATTTCATTAAAAAACTGTCTGCCATCACATACCGTAGTTTCACCATCTTCTAATGGTGGATTAGCACAGAAAAACCACAGCATAAGTGGGATATTCTGCTGATAATACATTTCGCCGTGCAACTTAATTTCAGATTTAAAATCATTGACGCTTAAAAGAGTCTCATCTCCATTAATTACCTTTCTACTGAATGCACCACCAGCATAATTGATAAAATCGATACTCAAGAGATTGGTAAATTCTTTAAAAATATCAACATCAACATCAAATCCTCTAAAAAGTAAGATTCCATTAGCCTTAAATAAGCTAATAATTCCTTCTTTGTCTAATTCTAAAATACTCACATTGTCGAGATTATTAATTTCTTGAACTATCCTATCTGATATGGAATGTATTTTCTTATTCATATAACTTAATGAATCTTTGTCGAAATTTGAACTTACTGTTGGTGTTAACTACACCATATACTGACATCTTAATACTCAATGATATCGTTGTGTTGCATCCATCAGCGTAGGCGTAGCCCGCACTTCTCTACGAGACGCTGCGCGAACGGCAAGCTCAGTGACCATCGTAGACATCGCAGGACTAAATTTTTTCAGGAGACAGTCCCGATGAAAAAATTTCAAAAGCCTTGCATGAAATCTGGCTTTCCCCTACCACCCAAAACATTAGAGACTGCTCTCATCAAAGTGCAAGCAGTAGAAGATGCTTGGAATACCCGTGATTCCGAACGAGTTGCCGCAGTGGTACGCCATCGCACTCACTTGCAGTCACTTGTCAATACGAGGCTATTTAATTTAGGATGGGCTTCGTACCTCAGCCCATCCATCAAGTTACACTCTACGCGATAAACGCAAAACTGCATATTTTTAAATTGGAGATGTAACATCAATGTTGATTTTAATCAGCGTCATGAAGCGGTTAAATTAATTGTATTAGTCTATAAACTGAATAGTGCCAATACTTCCAGTATGAAACAAGAAAGAATGTGAGAAATTGAAGCGCATTTTTGGGAGTGGAGAAAAAATATGTCTAATGTGAACATTGCAAAAGGTAGCTGCCTGTGTGGAGTAGTAAATGTTTCTACAACCCGTATGAGTAATCAGGTAGGAGCGTGTCATTGTAGTATGTGTCGCAACTGGGGTGGAGGCCCTTTGTTAGTAGTTGAGTGTGAAAGTGATATTAGCTTCTCTGGTGAAGAAAATATCGGAGTTTATCAATCTTCTGAATGGGCAGAGCGTGGATTCTGCAAGAAGTGTGGTAGCCATCTATTTTACAAATTAAAACAAAGTAACCAGTATTTCATACCCGTTGGACTATTCGATAATTGTGAAGGTCTTGTTTTTGATCATCAGATATTTATTGATGAAAAACCTAAATATTATTGTTTTGCCAATGAAACCAAGAACCTGACAGGTGCAGAGGTATTTGCACAGTTTGCACCTCTATCAGATAATCCTTCTGACTAGCCCAATTGATCAATCAATTAATCTTCGGACAAGTCTTGTGTTAGCAAAGCTTAATGTTCGCGAATAGCGTCTCGTAGAGAAATTATCGCTACTTTGAGAAATGGGCAATACGATTATTCCTCTGGGCAACAGTGGTAATGAAAGTACTTCTTGCTGGATGAAAGCGGCGGGTTTGGTTAATACAATGTGTCTGATATTAATGGTGATCTTAGGATCAATCCTCAAGCATATCTTCCAGATTTAAATGCAACAATACGCGCACTTGAATCTCTTGATGGTCCGCCAATTCATCCTGCATTTATGCAACGCCGTTTTTTCAATGCCTGAGAATCTTACCTGTAACTTACGGTCTTTTTATAGTCCTCTCGGTTGACTTCTGACTCCTGACTCCTGCCCAAACAGTAAGTGGCTGCCCAACTTGTTTATACAGTAGACTTTCCAGAATTACACCATTATTGTTAGCAGTGAGAGTTTTATTTGGCTGATGCAGAGACTCATAAAAGCCGTTGTACCAGCCATCTTTAGACTTAAGATTGGCTTGAACGAAATCAAATAACTTGCGGGTATAAGCAGTGTTATAAAGTACATGCCAGCCGATCGCAGCTTTGGCACTGAGGAATCGCAAATTGTTGTACTGTTCTCTGGTATCTGCGATCGTTGCCCAAGGTTCTCCGTTGACAAATAGGCTACTGTAAACAAAGTATGGTGGGCGATCTAAGTTGTCTTCGGTGACGGCGGTTAATTGTTTTGTGGCTTCATAACGCGCTACTTGGGCAGCTAAAATCCGATCGGCATAAGCTTTAGGCAAAGCTTGAAACCCAGTTTCGATGCCATCCAAGATATAGGGTTCGCTAAGAACGTAGTTATTGGCTCCAGA
>CAXUOL010000590.1:0-4671 GCA_964252435.1 uncultured Nostoc sp. | reverse complement strand
GGAAACTCTTCTGGATTATCTGCTGAACCATATTCGGAAGTCCAAGCCCAACCGATGGTAAATTTGTGGAACCGCAACATATCCATAACGCCGACTGCTGGTAAAGCTGCACCAAACAAATCGGGACGTTGAGTTATACAAGCACCCACTAATAAACCACCGTTACTACCACCTGCGATCGCTAGCTTCTCAGTCTTAGTATACTTGTTAGCAATCAACCACTCAGCAGCACCAATAAAGTCATCAAAGACATTCTGCTTTTTATCCTTCATTCCTGCTTGATGCCATTCTTCGCCATATTCTCCACCGCCGCGGATATTAGGCATAGCATAGACACCACCTATCTCCATCCACACTAACAGACTCACAGAAAAACCAGGTGTCATTGAGGCATTAAAACCGCCATAAGCATAGAGATAAGTGGGATTGTTCCCATCTAATTTAATGCCCTTTTTATGAGTGATAAACATTGGCACTCTAGTACCATCTTTGCTGTGATAAAAGACTTGTTTTGTCTCATAATCATCAGGATTAAAATCTACCTGCGGCTGGCGGAAAACCTCACTTTTTCCTGTCACCATGTCGTAACGATAAATAGTGCCTGGTATGGTAAAGCTGGTAAAGCTATAAAAAGTTTCAGTATCATAACGCTTACCACCAAAGCCTCCGGCTGAACCGAGTCCGGGTAGTTCTACCTCTCGAATAAACACACCTTTGAGGTCAAAAATTTTGATTTGACTGTGAGCATCTTTGAGGTAATCAGCAACGAATTGATTATTAAGTATACCGACACTTTCCAAAGTTTCCGCAGATTGGGGAATGATTTCTCGCCAATTTTCTGATGCAGGGTTTTTCGTGTCAATCGCAATCACTCTTCCCCGTGGTGCATTTAAATCTGTACGAAAATAAAAGACGCTATCATCATTGTCGATAAAGCTGTAATCTGCCTCAAATTGGTTAATTAGTTCTACGACTTCCGCATTAGAGTTAGTCAAATCTTTGGAGAAAACCAAATTTTTAGAGTCCGAGCCTAGCCAAATTGAAATTATTAGATAGCGTCCATCTTCAGTAACACCACCACTAAAACCCCATTCTTTTTGGTCAGGACGATGATAAATTAGTACGTCTTCTGATTGGGGTTTCCCTAATTGGTGATAGTAGAGCTTTTGATAATAGTTAACATCTTCTAATTGAGTTTTTTCATTCGGTTCGTCGTAGCGACTGTAGAAAAAACCTTGATGATCGTGTGTCCAAGATGCACCAGAGAACTTAATCCACTTCAAGTAGTCTTGGAAGTCTTCACCAGTTTCAACATTGCGTACTTTCCACTCTTGCCAATCAGAACCAGAGGAGGATAGACCATAAGCTAAAAGTTTACCATCCTCGCTAATCGACAATCCCGAAAGAGCAACAGTGCCATCTTCTGAGAGTTTATTGGGATCGAGTAAAACTTGGGGTTGATCGTCGAGGGTTTTCAAAGTGTAAAGGACACTTTGATTTTGCAGTCCGTCATTTTTAAAATAAAAGTAACGTTCGCCTTCTTTAAAAGGGATACCATATTTTTCATAATCCCAAAGTTTGGTGAGGCGCTGTTTAATTTTTTCCCTAGCAGAAATTTCACTCAGGTAGCCAAAAGTAACTTGATTTTGTGCCTCAATCCAAGTTCTTGTTTCTTCAGAGTCAGGATCTTCTAACCAACGGTAAGGATCTGCGACTAAAGTACCGTGGTAATTATCAGCTTGATTACTCTTATGGCTGGTTGGGTAAGTAAGAGATTTTTCAGAAGAAGGCATAGTCTTAGGTCAAAGTGCTTCCTTACATACTACAAAGATAGACCCAAGACTTGGGGTATACATTCTAATTGTTCTCAAAGAGAAAGCCCCGGCTTCTGGCGGGGCCAATACGTGCTATTGATCTCTGTAGAACAATTGTACTACTAAAAACTAGTATCAGCTTTAATCGAGGTAGAAGCGTGTAGATGTAGCAACCTGCAATGTTAATAGCTTAGACCTGCAATCATGACATTTTCAAACCAGGATAAAATGCAACTATAATTGTGCTTCAGCCAGGATTAACTGCAACTGAGCCAGGATTATTTGCAACTATAAAGTAAAAAAAACGAAGCATTATTGCTGATTCTATAGGAAACTAAAATTTATTTGTTTTGTGGTCGCCATCTGTGACGCGGAATCCATTGGAGGACTTCTTTAGCAAGTTGGGTATTAATAAGAGCTTTGTAAGGCTCACGTTCATATTCATGTCCACCATGCCAATCTACTTCAGGAAGTAGGGACTGAGCCATTTCTGGACTAGTTCGATGTGCCGAAGAAATATCATCCGCGCATAGCAGCAAAGTGACATGACCAGGATTAGGGCAGTGTAAAGCGCACCGTGCTGCTTCTGCTGCGTCTTGAACATCGAGAAAAGCGCCGTATTCCCAAAATGGATTCCATTCAAAATCGGGATTGGCTTGTCGATTGGAAATAATAAAATTATAAGTTTCTTCATCAAAAACACCTGGTGGTCGCAAACAAATAGTTGGGATACCTGTGCTATCAGTAAAATATCTGCACATTTCTTCACCAAGACGCTTAGAAACCGCATAAGGGGTGGTTGGATAACAAGGATGATTGTCATCTAAAGGAAGATAATCTGGTTTTCTCTCACCTTTAAAGATTCCTAATACATCAACACTGCTGAAAAAAACAACACGTTTGAGTTTTGCCTCTGCTGCTGCTGAAAGAATATGCCAAGTTCCGAGAAGATTGACTGCCATTATTTCATCCGGCGTGTCCTCAGAGTTTCCAAGTAGCGCAGCAAGATGAACAACTGCATCGCAGCCTTGAAGTGCCGAACGAATTTCATTTGGATTTAGAATATTATGACCACTTGCAATGTCAAAGCCAATCACTTCATATCCGTCGGCACACAAAACTTTTTCAACAACTGAACCAATCATTCCTTCGTTGCCCGTAACTAATATCTTCATAGTCCTCACCTGCATATGATTTCGCTCAAGACCTGCTCAAAGTGGCAGCCCCGCAGCTAACATTTGCTCCTGCAACTCACGCGCACGCACCGAGTCAAGTTAGCCACGAAACAACAATTTAATTTCAGCCGGTTTGGCATTGAACTGTTCAGCCAAGCCCGTCACGTCATAGCCATGCCGAGTGAGAGTCGGTTCCAAATCATCAATTTGTTTTGACAGCAACGACTAGTCAACATACCCTGGCGCGGTTGGATAAAGCCATTTGGTGTATCCATCCCAAATTCTTCAATCTTTTGGTTGATTTAGCTAACGAGTTTCTCTCCTTTGAGCATCCGCGATGCGGCTTCAAGTAGAGCTTCTTCGAGATAAGGCTTGGTAAAATAGCCACTAGCACCGAGTTGAGCGGCAATTTGTCTGTGCTTGTCTGCACCCCGCGAGGTGAGCATCGCGATCGGTAAGTGGTTGAGATTAGAGTCTTTCTGAATGCGAGAGAGTAACTCCAGACCATCGCAGCGGGGCATTTCGATATCGCAAAATACGATATCGCAAGGGAGACCGGAGCGGAGTTTATCCCAAGCTTCCTGACCATCACGCGCTTGTTCTACGCGATAACCTGCCTTATTAAACGTTAGGGAGAGCAACTCTCGGACTGTAATTGAGTCATCAACAATCAGCACTGTCGGGTCAATCTTCGCAGGAGAGGTATCTGGGGGAGTAGCTTTCTGTTGCCAAGAATTGCCGCCAATTTGTGTAGAAATCCGTCCCTGGAAGATGTCAATGATTTCCAGTACGTCAGCAATAGGCATAATGCGACCATCACCCAGAACTGTAGCACCAGCTACACCAATGGGTTTAGGCGCTGGGCCTTCAAATTGCTTAATTACAATTTCTTGTTCGCTTAACACCAGGTCAATCTGTAGAGCAATCAGGGTATTTGCCGATCGCACCACAACCACGGAAACCATATCATCATCTCTAGTGCCGCCATAGACATTACCGCGACTGATTTGGCGATTGAAGGTTAAAAGTTCCTTTAAGGGTCGGAATGGTAGTACCGTATCGCGCCAGGAAATAAATGATTGCCCATTGGCATCGTGCTGAATATTTTTGACTGGTATATCCAGCGTATCTTCTACACCGTCCATTGGGAAGGCAATTCTAGACCGATCGGAAACGCAGCAGAGAGCTTTACAAATACTCAGAGTCAGTGGTAAACGAATGGTGAAGATGGTTCCCTTGCCGATCGCAGAATCAGTGTTAACTGTTCCCCGAATTTCGCTAATTTCGGAGCGCACTACGTCCATACCCACACCACGACCAGAAATTTCATCTGCCTGGTCTTTGATTGTAAAACCAGACTGGAATAGCAGATCGTAGACTTCCAGACGAGACATCGCTTTTGCTTGCGCTTCTGTAATCATGCCAATCTTTACCGCCTTAGCCTTAACCCTTGCGGAATCGATGCCTGCACCATCATCGCCTACAGATATGATTGTTTGGTTGCCTTGGTGGAAGGCACGGATAGTAATGATTCCTACAGGTGGTTTACCAGCAGCTTGCCTCTCTTCTGGCGTTTCAATACCGTGAGCGATCGCATTATTCAGCATGTGAGTCAGCGGATCGGTAAGATGATCCAAAATCATCTTGTCAATTAAGGTATCGCCACCTTCGATCACCAACTC
>CAXUOL010000589.1:0-4687 GCA_964252435.1 uncultured Nostoc sp. | reverse complement strand
TGGCAGATATTGATTAAATTTGCCCCCGATGCCTTACCACAGTTGCCAGATTGGGAAGAAGTGCGATCGCTTTGTCCTTCGTCTGTGAGTTTAACTATTGATGTAGACCCGATTAATATTATGTAATCGTAAACTAATATCCCACCCAGTAGCGCACTCATAAATAAAGCTGATTTGCTTGGTAATTGAGTTAATCTAGGTATAATCCACCCTTAGATAGATGAGGGAATCAGAATATTATCTTATTACAAAGTTAAAGCATACATATTGAAAAATTTTTACATGATTTGCTGCCAAAGTTATATCATGTTCGGCTGATTACTTATAATAAAATCTCTCCATGTTCATGTTGGGTTTAACAACAGTGAAACCCAACATGAACATGGATAAAATGTTGGGTTTTGTTGCTCAAAAGCCACTTGCTTGGTTGTCGGGAAACCCCTAGATGTTCGCAGACTCGCTCTAAGCGTACTCCTACGGAGAAGCAAGCTACGCGATAGCGTCTCTAAGAGTTGCTATGCCGTTGGCGAACGCGAGTGCGTTTCCCTTTGGGAGAAGAGAAGGCTTTACGTAATCATACTGTGGCAAGTTGAGGAATTTGAAAGTTCCTTTAGAATTCTCTTAAAAAGAAGTTCAGTATTTATGTAATTTCCAGTAATTACTAAATAATTTTTATACAGTTTCCAGAGGTGGGTTCCCTAAGACTTGCAGTCATTACGTTCGTTTATAGCCAGTGAAAGATTGCCAGGAATAATTATTGCAGATTCTTGGCCAATGTGAATGGACTACTCACGTATCAACTACGAACACAACGGCAAGGCATACTATGATTTACAAGATCAAACCCAAAATATTGCTATTAGCAATTGTTCAAGGGATTGCTTTTCAACCAAATAACGCTCCTGTACCATCTGGGTATATTAAAGATATCGGTCAAGCCTACAATGATACTAGAGGCTTTGGTTGGGTGCGTGAAGATAGCTTAGGTAATACTACACCCACTCCCCTTGATATCCAACTCAATACACGCGATCGCAACCAAAGTGGCATCGATCATCGACTCAATAGACTGATTCATCTGCAATATCCTGCTAACATTTCGGGAACAGCAGTAAAGATACCCGCTGCTTGGGAATATGCCCTATCTAATGGTTCCTACAATGTGACTGTTAGTGTCGGTGATGCTAGTAATACTGTAAATAGTAAGCACCAAATTAATATAGAAGGGACAGCTGCTATTTCTGGCTTTGTACCAACGGCAACCAAAAAGTTTGCCGCAGTTACCCGAATTGTTAATGTTGCCGACGGCAAGCTCACAATTGATGCTAAAGGTGGTAAGAATACCAAGCTCAACTATATTGCGATCGCACTAGGTAGTCGTCCCTCGATTAGAACGACCAATCCCAATGATGGTCAGACAAACGTATCGCCAGATATCTCGATTACAGCAGACCTAAATCTCCCTAACAGTGGGATTGCGGTTAATACTATTTCCGCCTCAACCATCAAGCTGATAGATAGCAGTACTAACACGCAAGTCAATACTAATTACAACACTTCCGGTGGTGGAGATGTGATTGTAGTGTCTCCAATAACTCGTCTCAAGAACAATACCAAATATTTGTTACAAATCACCGACGGGGTTAAAGATAGCAATGGTGCTGCATTCTTACCCTATAGCATTAGTTTCACAACAGGCACTTTTGTGAACCCAGTAAGCAATATTACCTTCGAGCAAATCTCACTAGCGAATGTACCTGTCAAACCTTACACCACAGTATTGATTGGCCCTGACAATAAACTCTATGCTTCCACCCTACTAGGTGAGATTTTGCGTTTCCCGATCAATACTGATGGCACTCTCGGTACGCCACAAACGATTTCCTCATTGCAGACTGCAAATGGTGGTAATCGAACGATCATTGGTATGCACTTTGATCCCTCATCAACAAATGCTAGCAACCTAATTCTCTGGGTAACAAATAACTACTACTGGAATGGAACTGTTGATGCACCAGAGTGGACTGGTAAAATTACTCGTTTAAGCGGTACTAATCTAGAGACAGTAAAAGACTATGTGGTTGATTTACCACGCTCTAATCGGGATCATCTAACCAATAGCATTGAGTTTAAGCCCAATGAGCCAAATGTGCTGTATGTGTTGCAGGGGAGTAATAGTAGTACCGGCGCACCAAACACTGCTTGGAGTAATCGTCCTGAGCAGTTGTTAACTGCTGCTGTATTACGAGTTGACCTGTCCAAAATCACCTCACCTCCTTTAAGCGTTAAGACGGAGGATGGAGGTACTTATAACCCCTTTAATCCGGGAGCGCCTGTAACTATCTTTGCTAGTGGTATACGTAATGCCTACGATCTGGTTTGGCATACCAATGGTCAGTTGTATGTGCCAACGAATGGTTCGGCGGCTGGTGGCAATACGCCAAAGACACCTATCCCTCTACCTCTTGCCTGCCAAAATCGTATTGATAAGGCTACTAATGGGGCTTATACGACTCCATCTGTGCCTGGACTTAGCAGTCTAGGCACGCAGCGAGACTTTCTGTTTCGCGTTGTTAAAAATGGTTATTATGGTCATCCCAATCCGAAGCGTTGTGAGTGGGTGTTGAGTGGAGGAAATCCTACAGCTGGTACAGATCCAGTTCAGATAAATGAATATCCCGTTGGTACCCTACCTGACCGGAATTGGAAGGGTATTGCCTTCGATTTCGGAGAGCATTTTTCACCTAATGGCATCATTGAATATCGCAGTCATGTTTTAGGTGATCGGCTGCAAGGCAAACTGCTGGTGACACGCTTTAGTTCAGGGAAAGACATCATTGTGCTAACACCAGGTGGCGCAAACTTGGATATTGTAAATTCCCAAACGGGTATTAGTGGTTTCACTGGTTTTAATCCAAGTCCATTGGATTTGGTTGAGAATCCCACAAATGGAAATCTCTACGTGGCGCAACTCAGTCAAGAGACGGGCATGGGCAAAATTACACTTCTGCGTCCACTTAATTAATATCAGTACCGAGCGATCGCTCAATTATCTAATACCAATTCAAAAAATGTTTACGATATCTATGTGTTGCATTCTTTTTTTTAATTGGTATTACTTCATCGGTAAGGTGAGGGTGAATGCTGTTTGACCAGAAGGTGTTAAGTCAAAGGTAAGGTCGCCACGATGTGCCCTGGCAATTTCTCGGGCTAGGCTAAGTCCTAGTCCGATTCCTTCTACCTTGCGGTTACGTGAGGGATCGCCGCGATAAAATCGGTCAAAAATGCGATCGCGTTCGCTGAGTGGAATATCTTTTGATGCATTGACAATGGTAACGTGAAAATTTGTTGGAGTTTGATGAGTGCGAATCTGTATCCAGCCGTTGGCGAGATTGTATTTGATTGCATTACTAAATAGGTTTTGCAAAACTTGAATTAAAAGATCGCGATCGCCTTTTACCCGCAACCCATCAATAAAGTCAGTTTGCACTGTCAAATGGGGAGCTAGCATTTCCACATCTTCTAACATCTCCATCAGCAACTCAGACATATCCACGTCAACCAGATACAAGCTCATTTTTCCGGCATCTGCCAGAGATAGCAACAAGAGTTTCCGCATAATTCCACTCAGGCGGCGTACCTCATCTAATAGATTGCTTAAGCGCTGTTGTACTTCACTACCGGGATCAACCTGTTGGAGTGTTCGTTCTAGTTCGCCTTGCAAAATAGTTAATGGGGTTTTCAGTTCGTGAGCTGCATCACCACTAAAGCGAGAAGCTTGGGTAAAACTCCGTTCCAAACGTTCCAGCATCAGGTTAAACACTTGAATCAGTTCGACAAATTCAACATCAGTTGTCCCAATGGGAATCCGCTGATCTAGCCCTTTGACAGTTACCTGTTGAATTACACCCGTTAATTGCCGGATGGGACGCAAAGCACCACCAGAAACCAACCATGCCCCCACCGCAACCAACAGCAGCGCTCCCGGAATTGAAACCAGAAAGATATTGCGAATGGTAGCCATTTCTTGATCTACGGCTTGCAAGCTAACGGCAATGGCAACCTGAGCATTGGGAAATTTAACTGCCCCAATCCGCCAGACTGCTTTTGCTGTCTGCTCTGTGACAAATTGGGGTAGACGTGGACGAATCAGTGGTGGCCGCTCGAAGGATGGATTGGTGTTGGAGGGTAAAGGTGGTTCTCTCTTCGGAGACGGTGCTAGAGGTGTCAACTCAAGACGCTTAAGCAACAGACGATTCACCTCAAGATCGGCAGCTAGGGAGTTGGATTGATAAAGTATGTTGTTGTTTGCGTCCAGCACCACCAAGGCGACGGGGGTTTTTGTATTGGTTCCGAAGGAATAAGATAATGAATCTTCGTAAAACTGCCATTGCGAGCGATCGCGTGAGTTTTCTCTTCTGGGAGACGCTGCACCAACGGGAGGTTCCTCTCGTGGAGGGAAGTTCGAAGTTGCCCGCATCAAGTGATTTAATAGTTCTGCATCCAGGCGGCTAATCTTAGCATTGTAAATCTGAAACCAGGAAACTGCGGCAAATCCGACTAATGTGCTGCCAGCTAGAGCCGCAGATAACAAAGCAATGCGGAGTCGAAACGAAGGAAGTTTCATGATCAAGAATCTGGCTTGCGAAATCGATATCCAACCCCTCGAATGCTTTCAATCCAGACT
>CAXUOL010000588.1:2057-4695 GCA_964252435.1 uncultured Nostoc sp. | reverse complement strand
ACTGCCAAACGTAATTGTCCTTGTTTTAGCCCTTTTAAATCTGCTACCTTCATTTCATACTGGGCTATATTGTGAAAAATCTGCCGACAAGTAGCAAATAATTCCCGTCCTGCCTCTGTCAGATACAATCGCTTCCCCACTTGCTCGAATAATGGCAAACCTACCGATTTTGTGAGTTGCTTGATCTGCATAGAAACGGTAGGTTGGGTGAGAAACAATTCCTCAGCAGCACGAGTAAAGCTACTGTGCCGTGCCGCCGCCTCGAACACCTTTAACTGGTGCAGCGTCGCTTGGTTCAAGGGTGATTCTCCTATAGATAGCGATTAATAGATATAAAACTAGTATTGCTGAACACTGGCAAATGATATAGTGATGCTCACAGAAAGTTACGAGTTTAATTCATAGATAAAACTCTATTATTTATATTAAAATAAAGGTATTTTATTTATGGATTGAAGAAGCTATTATTCAGAATAGCTAAAGCGTAAGATGCCTTCCATCTAAACGATGAATGTTGAATGATGATTTTTCAAAATTCATCTATCATCATTCATCATTCCATAATTCTTCTTGAACTTTTGTAGGTAGCTTGGTTAAGTCTGGTAATCTTAGTACTTCGATTTCCGCAACTTGTTCTTTAATATTCACTGGCAAGTTTAACGGTTCGCGTTCTTCTATCCAGCAGCTTGCTAATGGCAAGGTTAACTCCATTTCGTCCAGCGGTCGGGGAATTACCATCACTGCATTCAATTCCCCAATGCGTTCTGCTTCAAACATTCCGGCTTCCACTGCTACCGCCACATTTGCTACAGAACCACGAATAATTGCTGTACACAAACCCCCACCAATTTTTTCATAAGCTGCTAAATGAACATCAGCAGCTTTGAGCATGGCATCACATGCTCCGACCATCGCGGGAAATCCTCGCGTTTCTACCAAACCAATTGCTTGATTACTCAGACGGCTAGAATTGCCCTCTTGCATTAATTTAGTGAAACGAGTTGTAATGGGAAGCACTATATCTAGGTTGGGATAAGGTCGGGGAATCACTAAGCTAGAAACCAACTGACCAAACTGTTCAGCCGTTTGCACACCTGATTCTACCGCCAGACGCACGTCAGCAATTCCACCCCGGATGATCGCAGTACAATGACCGCCACCAATTTTTTCATAGCCAACCAGGTGAACTCCCGCTGATTTCAGCATCATATCCGCCGTCCCCACGATCGCCGGAAAACTGCGGGTAGAAACTAAACCCAAAGCAGTATCCTGATAGGTTTCTTGATTACTCGCTCCCTGGATAGTGCGAATAGAACGTTGATTATATGTTTCCATGATGAATTCTCCAAAATACGGAAAAAGCCGACAACTTACAATTAACACTTACTCAGACTAATCGTCAGAGTTTGGGTCGCTCAAGGATTGTCTATGAGGAAACAATGTAGTCAACAGTCTGTTTATGCTCCCTTGTCCATAAATTTGAGTCCCAAAACCGTTAGGCGATTCTGCGGCGGACTGACTGGGGTCTAAGTTATGTTCTGTAGACGGTTGGGCGGCTGACTCCAAGCTGGAGTCAACATCATTGGTCGGTTCCTCCACGCGAGGAGACTGACTTTCGGGAGTGGCGGGAGATTTAAAGTAAGAAATCGACTTGTTTTGTTTGAAATCTACAAAAGCCGAAGCTGAGAAGTTAGTTGAGGAAATTTCCTTTTCTTTAACTCCACCTAAGCCATTTTCCTCTTCCTTCGGTGGTGGTGCATTTGTAGTAGAAGCTGGGTTATTTGTAGATGGTTCTAGCTGCTTTGTTGGAGCAATCTGCCGACTGGTGTCTCCTAAAATTGAACCAGGCGGTACTACTTGTCCAGGTTCAACCGAATAGTTGAAAACTGTAGTCGCTGAACCAATACAAGCATTTGCGCCAATTTTGCCTTTGCCAACCATCAAAAAACCTGCTCCCAGGTTTGCACCTGCTTCTACCTCTAGGATGCCTTCATGGACTTGGAGAATTGCTCCCATGCCAATACAGACCCCTGGTCCAATGACGATCTTGCTGTTTACAGCCGCTTGGAGGATCACCCCAGGTGCAAGTACCGCGCTTGGATGAATAGTCACCTCACCACTAATGTAAGTATCAAAGTTATTGCTGAGGCGCAGTGGCGGCACAGACATGGAAATTTTAACCTCGCAAGCCCGAAGAAGATAGAGAGTTAGGAGTTAAAAGTGAGGAGTGAGGAGTTAGTTAAAAGTGGGGAGTTATAAATTTTAAGTTTGGAGTTATGAATTAGCAATCTTTTTTAACTCCTAACTCTTGTACAGACAAGGGTTAATCGCGTCTCTACCTCTAACTCTTGTACAGACGCGATTAATCGCGTCTCTACCCCTAACTCCTAACTCCTTAAGGTCGTTGAATAATCGTTTCTAATACGCGACGCTTGGCTTTGGGGTCAACACCAATTAAGCGCACATATTCCCCTTGGTATTCGCCGAGTTGTCTTTCTACGGCTGCGATCGCTTCTCTTTCTGAGGAGGCTTGAATTTGACCGGTACTAGTCCAGGAACCTGTACGGAATCGTCGTTGATCTACGTGTTCAATGCTAATTTTTGAGCCACTAGCCAATAATTGCCGGAGTTGGTCTAC
>CAXUOL010000588.1:0-1957 GCA_964252435.1 uncultured Nostoc sp. | reverse complement strand
TGCCGGAGTTGGTCTACTACTTCAGAACTCAAGCGCTTACTGCTAGCTGTTCCCGTACCAGAGGGTGCTGCACTACTAGTAAATGATTTGTGACCACCAGAGGAAGCTACTTGACCATTTGGACGTTGGATAATGCTTTCTAATACCCGGCGTTTGGCTTTGGTGTCAATACCGATTAAACGTACATACTCGCCTTGATGACTTGCTATACATTCTTCCAAAGCGGAGATGACTTGATTTGTCGAAGTTGCTTCAATTGGCTTGCAACTAGTCCAAGAACCAGTGCGGAAACGCCGCTCATCTACGTGTTCCATGCCAATTTTGTAACCACCTGCCAATAGTTGGCGAATTTGCTCTAGAGTTTCGCCACTGACTTTGCCACTGCTAGAACCGTTACCATTACCATTACTGCTGCTGTAGCTGCTGTAACTGCTATTACCACTACTAGCCGGAGCTTTAAAGCTGGTAGCTGGTTTTGCATCATCATCGGGACGTTGGATGATGGCTTCTAGCACGCGCCGTCTACCTTTGTCAATCCCAAACAGTCGGACATACTCGCCGCTATGCTCTTGTAGACAGCCTTCTAATGCTGCGATCGCTTCATTGAGCGATCTGGTTTCGATTGGTTGGCAACTAGTCCAAGAACCTGTGCGGAAACGTCTTTGGTCTACATGTTCCGTACCAATTTTATACCCTTGCCCCAACAGATACCGCAACTGATCTATTGTTTCTCCACCCAAGCTATTGCTCGACACTTCACTACTCCTTTCCAACTCTAAAACAGTAATACCATTACCTGTATAAGATTTAGCGTTCTCATCCCGAATGGGTGCTATACATTTAGTATCCGCAGCACAGAGATAACCAGCTCGTAATGCCTGATTAATCCCAACCACATGATGAGCAAATTCTTTATCTTGATCTTGCACATCTGGCAAACGGTCAGCTTGCTGCTGGCTGGTAATTATCGCTCCCGAAGGTACATACTTACCAGAAGGAATCTCTACATCTTGAATCAAAGCGTGCATCATCACAATGCAACCTGCACCCACCCTGGCATTAAACACCGTAGAGCGAAAACCAATAAAGGAATTATCACCTACATAAGCTGGCCCGTGAATTAGAGCCATGTGGGTAATACAAGCGTTTTTACCAATCCATACTGAGTATTTATTTTGGTCATCACCAATTATTCGGCCTTGCTCCAACCCATGAATGACAACACCATCTTGAATATTAGTGTTTTCACCCAGATAAAAAGGTGTGCCTTCATCCGCTCTAATCGTAGTCCCCGGAGCAACGATTACATTTGCACCTATTCGTACATCCCCAATTAAATTGGAAAATGAATGTACAAAGGCAGTTTCATGGATTTTGGGTTCAGCTAAATTCCTTGACCACGGGGTTGGGGGTGCCGCCGTGCTGCGGACTGCCATCGCGAGATTCCTCCTGTATTGTCTGCCATTAGTCATTTGTCCTTTGTCGAGAGCTAATGACTAATGACCAATGACTATGGATATTGATCTTTTTTGCTGTAAATGAGGCGATCTTCAACGTAAATAGTATCTATGATCGCCACCACTGCTGCATCCAATGGACGCTGTTCATTGCCAACAACTTGACGAGCGGCACTACCACGAGTGATGAGTACCCACTCATCTACTCCTGCTCCCACAATATCTGCTGCTACTTCATACTCTGGTAGGATATTGCCGTTTTCATCTACTAATTGTAACAATAGTAGTTTCACACCTCTAAGAGTTGGATCTTTTTGGGTGCTAACTACTGTGCCGCGAACTTTGGCAATTTGCATTACAAATTACGGTCTTCTACCAAAAGGACGAATTGCATTCACATTTTCCCGGAACTGCTCTACGTCTTCGGTATAACGAATTGGCAGAACGTATTCCAAGTTTTCGTGAGGACGAGCAATGATGTGAGTAGACAGCACTTGTCC
>CAXUOL010000587.1:0-4698 GCA_964252435.1 uncultured Nostoc sp. | reverse complement strand
CATGATGATCTTCATGACTCCCGCCACCACTTGGCAGAAAGCGCTGTAACCAATTCGGTAAGCGTCGCCGCCACTGGTCAAAACGGATTGGACTTTCATCTATATGAGTGCGACGTTGCATAATTCGTAATTCGTAATACCTCGACTTCGCACAACTTTATAAAGAAACCGAATTACTCATCATCATTAGAATTTTCCACGAACGAATATTTTGGATCGCCATAATCATAAGGAGGTCTGTTGACAACAGGAATCTCTTCAAAGTTATCTCGGGGAGGTGGTGAAGAAGTTGTCCATTCCAATCCCGTAGCGTGCCAAGGATTATCAACTGCTCTGGTTCCATATAGCCAAGAACCGACAATGTTAGCAATAAAGGGCAGCGTGGATGCTCCCAGTAAGAACGATCCCAGGCTAGCGATGACGTTCCATCCCTGATACTGGGGATCGTAGGAGGAAATTCGGCGTAGCATCCCTTGTAAACCTAATGGGTGCATGGAGAAAAAGGTGATATTGGCAGGAATAAAGGTCAACCAGAAATGCAGCTTACCCCAACCCTCGGCGTACATCCTGCCAGTTATTTTGGGAAACCAGAAGTAAATTCCGGCAAAGATTGCCATTGTAATAGTATTAAAAACGATGTAATGGAAGTGACCCACGACAAAGTAAGTATTATTGACGTGGATATCAAATGGCGTGGCGGCAAGCATCACACCTGTGACACCGCCAAAAATAAACATCGCCGCACCTCCCATCGCAAATAACATTGGTGTCTCTAGGTGCAACTTGCTCCTCCAGATGGTGGCAGTCCAAGCAAATGCCTTAACACCCGTGGGTATGGCAACTAACATTGAGGTGGCCATGAAGGTCATCCGCATCCAGCCAGGGGTAGCACTGGTGAACATGTGATGCACCCAAACGAAGATGCTAATCACAGCAATACCTAAAGTAGCAAGAGCAACTGACCGATAGCCAAATAAGGGATTGCGAGAAAAGGCTGGCAGAACTTCCGCAATAATACCGAAGGCTGGTAGCGCCATGATATACACTGCGGGGTGAGAGTAGAACCAAAATAAATGTTGGTAAATAATCGGATCGCCACTTCCTTCAGGTTTAAAAAATTGTGTACCAAAGGAGAGGTCAAATAACAGTAGTATTAATGCACCCGTCAAGGCTGGTAAGTTAATTAGCTGCAACAACTGGGCACTGAGAACTGACCAGACAAACACGGGCATTCGGAAAAATGTCATCCCTGGCGATCGCATCCAAAAGATAGTAGTAACAAAGTTGACAGCCCCCATAATTGAAGAGATGCCGATTAGTACTAGGCTAACTATCCAAATAGATTGACCGTTAATCAACTGATCGCCTGGAACTTGCAGACTAACTGGTGGATAAGACCACCAACCAGCTTGGGCAGTCCCGTTAGGTAGCAAAAAGCTAGACAGTAATAGAAGACCGGCTGGTGGTAAAATCCAAAAAGAGATGGCATTGAGCAGGGGAAAAGACATATCCCGCGCTCCAATCATCAGGGGTACTAAGTAGTTAGAAAGACCTGCATTGAAGGGAATAACCCACAGGAAAATCATGATTGTCCCGTGCATGGTGAATAAACCATTGTAGAGGGGGCGGTCAACTAAATTTGCTTCCGGGGTGAGCAACTCAGCCCGGATGATCATCGCCAACAGTCCACCGAGTAGAAAAAAAATGAAGGTCATCACCATGTACTGAACACCGATTACCTTATGATCGGTGCTGAAGCTGAAATATTGCCGCCAGCCATTTTGAGGTTCTCTATCCCTGGCTATAGCTTCACTCAAATCATGTGTCATTATTTATCTTCCTTTGATTCGCTATAGCAGGTGTGACGGTGTGCCAGCCGCTTTGAAATAATGTCTTTGGTGGTTGGATATTTTCGGCAACTGCCTGATTTTGAGTATTCGCACTTTCACTAGACACCGTTTGCGTAAGCCACTGATTATACTTATCAAGGGATTCAACGTATACATCTGCCTCCATCAAGGCAAAGTAAGTACCACTATATTGAGAATCTTTCAGTCGATATTTACCTGGGCGAATGGGTGTTAACACAATGTCAATGTTGCGCCCTGGAATAATATCCTGTTTTAAGCGAAACTCAGGAACGTAGAAACCATGAATTACATCCTGTGCTTGCATATTTAAGCGAGTACTGCGATTGATCGGTAAGTGTAATTCCTTACTGGTAATATTATTTGGATAGTGGAAAGACCAATCCCATTGCTTAACGAAAACATCAATTGTTTCAGATGCAGGTTTGGGGACATCGCTAACGGTTGCAGCGTAGGCGGGTGCAGATTCTAAGGGCGCGTGCAAATGCACAATTTGGTTTAGACCGAGAATATTTAATTGCTGATAAATATTGAAGCTTTGGAAGGCAATCCATATTACTAACAGGGTTGGGGTAGCTGTCCATAATATTTCCAGCCTCGCATCACCTCTAGAAGGGTGTCCCTCGCTGTAGTCTTCTGGGCGAGCACGATGGAAGACTATGGCATACACAATAACACCAACCAGCCCAAGGAAGATGAATGCTCCAATTGAGACTAAAAAGCTAAATAAATCATCTACTCGTTGTGCTTCTGCTGTCGCTTGGGGAGGCATCCAAGAAAACGCCTGTTGTCCAATCCATCGACTGACAATTAGCAGCCCTGCGACATAAAACGCTATTAGTACATATTCAAAAAAACTAAACATAATAATCTCATATAAAAGTACTTCCCGCTTGATTATTTGAGTAGTAAATTTGGATTTTTACCTTCTTGGAGTAACTTCGCAGCAGTAACATGAATTCCAAACTCTTCTCCCAATTGCGCCCCCAAGGTTCCGTGGACAAACAAGATGCCCAATATTGCAATACCTGCTAATAAGTAACTCCACTGCACCTGCCTAGAAGCATCCTTACGCCAGCGATAGCGTTGCAAACCTCTCCATATTGTCATGGCTGCGATCGCTCCCAACAGCAAAACGCCACCCAAACCATGCAAAAGCATTGTCCAACCAGCTGTTAACCCCCAAACGCTCTTTTGGTCGATTGGTGGATTTGCTAGCAATAGCTCGAAAAAACCAGCTGCAACGGTGAAAAAGGTGAGCGAAGCTGCTCCTATGAGGTTATACCAGCCGACATCAAAAAAACCAGAACGCAGGGTAGGCAGACCTAAAAATTTGAAGATTGGTTTTTCTAAAGCAAAAAGCGCTCCGGCAATATCAAAAACGATCGCAAGAATGAACAAACCCAATGTTAGATGCACCAGTTGCGGATGTATCGGAATCTCATAAGGCAATCCGTTAACATTCAGCCTCAATCTCAACTGGTCAATCAGTTGCCAGTTCATGGCGAAACTCCCTGCTTCATTGCTTGCACAACTGGCTCAATGTGTAACCCATACACCCAAACTAGCTTGCTCCCTAAATAGACTTGCAAGCACACTAAGCAGACTAAGAAGGTTGCTGCACCAAGGTAAGCAGGTGGTACTTTTCGTGGAGTGCGTTTGCGAATCACAAAACGCCAAGCTGTAATGCCAACGACAATAGCCGCCAGTGACCAACCCATCACCGTATGAAAATTCAGTGTTGGTTGGACTGCTGGGTAGATGTTCGCCAGACCTGCTTCAAACTGACCAAGAATCACCGCTAAAAAGATAGCTGCTGAGGCCACAAACATATTCCAGAAACTCACCTCAAATAACCGCACGTTACGGGTGAAATAGCCCAGCACATCGCACACGAAAGAAAAAAGCACCATCGCAATTACGAAATGGACAATGATGGGGTGTAGAGGATCAGGGTATGGTAAATTTTGGTTATTCAGAGACAGAGCAGGCATCGCGTTCTCCTTCAAGGATCTAAATATGTAGATGCGTTGTATGGAGTTGCCACCCGTTTAACGTACCATTCATATTTTCAAGAATACTGTGTTAATGTCACATATCAACCAATTAAAAAATATTGAAACTTTCCAATGCAATGAAATTTTTTAAGTAGCTTTTGAAATAAAAAAATACATATTTACTATTTTTCATTAATTATTTTTTCAAATGTCAAACCCCACTAAAATGACTATATTTCTGCTTGATATCATATCTTGTTTGGCATTTACAAAAACTAAAAAATGGTTATTTTTGATTAGATGGGATTGATCATAACCAATCTAATCATACGCTTTAGAGGCGGCTAAAAAGTCTTTAACGTCTTCTCTTATTTAGTCATCTTAGATTTGGGATTGATTAACTCAAAAATTTACTTTCACCAATAACCCAACTGGCTTTGAATATACCATATATTTTTCTGGTAATTGATAGATATAAGCTTTAAAATTACATTTTTACAAATCTTAAACAGAAAAATATATGATTGTCACATAAATGACAAATGATTTAAATATTTTTTAGTAAAAAATATGCTGTTTATCTTTCTCTAGATAGATTAGAAAAATACTAGAGATTTTTAAAATAATAAAAAACCAAAAGTTTTTAATCGATAATTTACCGAACAGAATTCAGGAGTCAGGAGTCAGAATTCAGAATGACTTCTGTACGACTGGCGGATAGCGCCGGCGGCAAGCGAGTCCGCGATAGCGGAGCGGTAGCGAGTATTTTCGAGTCGCGGGTTGATTTTGATAGGAGTTTAAGAGTCTACGGCTCCGCTACAGTTAGCGGTTGC
>CAXUOL010000586.1:0-4705 GCA_964252435.1 uncultured Nostoc sp. | reverse complement strand
GGTTAATAGCAGAGTACCGCGAATTTTTCCTTCTGCTTCAGGTTGACGAGCAATACCTTCTACTGCTTGTCCAGCAGCATTTCCTTGACCGATACCAGGGCCAATTGCAGCTAAACCAATCGCTAAAGCAGCAGCGAGAACTGAAGCAGCCTGCACTAATGGATCCATGTTGATTTTCCTTGCTTTGATTACAAAACTAACAAAAGGTACGTTAACTATTAGAAACGTGGTTTTCACGCTGCACCGGGTTCTTTAAATCGCGCTTTGCGATGTTTTGAGCGAACATGCTCTGGGAACTGTGCTATCAACTGAGAAGTTTAATGCTCCTCATGTTCTTCTCCACCATGCCCCTCCATTGCCTCATGAATATATGCTCCGGCTAGGGTGGCAAAAACCAGGGCTTGAATGGCACTGGTAAATAAACCCAAGGCCATTACAGGCAGAGGTACAAATAGAGGAACTAGCAGCACCAATACCGCTACTACCAATTCATCCGCCAAAATATTACCAAATAGCCGGAAGCTTAGGGAGAGGGGTTTGGTGAAATCTTCAAGAATTGCGATCGGCAACAAAACAGGTGTTGGCTCTATATATTTCTTAAAGTAGCCTAAACCCCGTTTACTAAAACCTGCGTAAAAGTACGCTAAAGAGGTCAGCAGTGCTAATGCAACAGTCGTATTGATGTCATTGGTGGGAGCTGCCAATTCGCCCGAAGGTAGCTTGATGAGCTTCCAGGGAATTAGCGCACCTGACCAGTTCGATACGAAAATAAACAAGAACAATGTGCCAATAAATGGCACCCAAGGGCGGTACTCTTTCTCACCAAGTTGGTTTTTTGCCAAATCGCGAATAAATTCTAGGGCGTATTCCATCAAATTTTGGATGCCCTTGGGAATTCTTTGTGCGTTGCGAGTAGCAGCTATTGAAGCCACTACTAGAATACTAATCACAAACCATGAGGTGAGAAAAACTTGCCCATGAATTTTAAGATTGCCCAACTGCCAGTAGAAATGATGACCTACTTCTAATTCGGCGAGGGGAAAAGAATTAAAGGCGTTTAAGACACTAAGCATTTGCATTCTTCAAGCATTTTCCCCAACGAGCGAGGATGGGATTACTATCTTTGTGAGCCTGACTTTTTAAGAATCAGGAATGAACGCAATTTGCACCATATAGACGAGGAGCGTGGCTTTGTAAGTTAGAAATCCCAAAAAAATGGGCAGAATCTGTAGCTCACGCCACTGAGTTGCCACGATCATGACTCCCATAAATAGAGCAAAACGAGTTTTGCTCAGACTGGTTTTCTCACTACCAAGCTGCTCAACATCTCTAGCCAACATTTTTAAGTAAACCACACCTGTACACGCCCCAATTAAATAATTTAGGGCAATGTTTAAGGAATAAAAAATCCACACAGAGATAAAAATAACCCCCGTCAAGACAAGCGTGATTACCAACAATCGCTGGAAGAGTTGATAGAACTCTTGCATGGAGTTACCTGATTCTGTGTCTTCAGAACCAGTTTTAGCATCTTGTTGCGTTGTCGGAGTGGGCGCAATTGATTCGTCAGACAAGCTCACGGGACTTGAAACCAGTACAGTTAAATATGATGACTGCACATTCAGTCAGCTGAATCATATCACGATGCGGTAACAATACTTTAGGAAAAAACAATTAACTTCTTGTCAACATTCACAGAGTAAGTACCGACAGACTAAAGCCTACAGCACTTCTACCAAGTCCATTGAGGTGGACTTGGTGAAAAAGTAAGGATTTTATCGGATATTAATAAACTGAGGACAGGCAAGATGCCCGCCCCACAAGAGTCTTGGGTTGAATATACCTCTCGATTAAATTATCTTGGCAGTCCGCAGACCGAACAGCAAACCTACAGATAAACCAAAGAATAAACCCAAGAAAACGACATAAGATACAATTGCAAACATTTATTGCTCTCCAGAATACTTCCTAAATCTATCTTAATGGAGCAAGAGGACTCCCGTTACAGTCGTTCGCGCAGCCTCTCGTAGAGAAGTATTGGTCATTGGGCATGGGGAAATACTTACTGCAACTTCTCTCCTGCTTCCCTGCTTCTTACCAATCCCCTATGCCCTGCCCTATGCCCATTATCCTAGATTGCGATACAATACAGCCCACAAGCGCTTGTTTGGGATTGGGCAATGACTTCTGTAATTAATGTAAATCTACCAGAGCAATCTTATGAGATTGTGATAACTTCTCTGGGAGACGCTACGCGAACGTTGAGCTACGCTAATGCACCTTCGAGTTTAGATCAACTGGGTCAAAAGATGGCCAGTCTCCAGCTGGGCAAGAAGGTTTTGCTGGTTTCTAATCCGACGATTTTTAAGCATTTTGGCGAAAGAGCAATTACATCCCTAACATCTGCTGGATTTGAAGTTGCTAGCTGCAATCTACCACCTGGTGAACGCTACAAAACCCTCAATTCTATCCAAAAACTCTACGATATCGCCTTGGAAAACCGCCTAGAACGTTCTTCTACTATGGTAGCTTTGGGCGGAGGTGTAATTGGCGATATGACTGGCTTTGCGGCTGCAACTTGGCTACGCGGTATTAATGTTGTCCAAGTGCCTACCTCTTTGTTGGCGATGGTAGATTCAGCAATTGGCGGCAAAACTGGCGTGAATCATCCCCACGGTAAAAATTTAATTGGAGCATTCCATCAACCGCGCTTGGTTTTGATTGACCCAAATGTGTTAAAAACCCTACCTATGCGTGAGTTTCGAGCAGGGATGGCAGAAGTTATCAAGTACGGTGTGATTTGGGATGCCGAATTGTTTGCCCAGTTGGAAGCAAGTAAACGCCTCGACCAACTCCGCTATGTTAAACCTGACCTAATAACCAACATATTAACGCGCTCTTGTCAAGCTAAAGCTGATGTTGTTGGCAAAGATGAAAAAGAAGGCGGATTACGCGCAATTCTCAATTATGGACACACCATCGGTCATACAGTGGAAAGTTTGACTGGTTATCGTTTAGTAAATCATGGCGAAGCGGTGGCTATTGGTATGGTAGCAGCCGGTCAAATTGCTGTGGATTTGGGACTGTGGCAAAAGGAAGACACAGAACGTCAAAATGCTTTAATTCAAAAAGGCGGTTTACCGACTCAGTTACCAGATGGGGTAGATATTGAAGCAATTATTGAGGCGTTGCAGTTAGATAAGAAAGTCCAAGCCGGGAAAGTGCGGTTTGTTTTACCAACAGAGATTGGTGTAGTAACAATTACCGATGAAGTGCCATCGGATACTATTCGGCAAGTGTTGCGAGGAATGTGAATAATTTGAAAAAGAATTCAAGAGCGGAGGCGGAGACGCTCCGCCTCCGGTCAGAATAAAAGTTAGTTGCTCTGTCCTTCAATTACGAATTAATGAGCCATGATACTCCAAGCCAAAAATCAATTAACTTTGCAAGAGTTCTTGAATCTTCCACCAGGCGAGGGAGATATCACCTATGAACTTGTTGATGGTCAAGCAAGTCCTAAGATACAAGCAAAAAATTCCACTCGAAACTTACTCGCGCCCTTCTCAATTTAATTGAGCAATGCTGTGAGGGGAAAGGAGAAGTTTGCCCAGAATTAGCTATCGCATTAACTCGTCGAGGACGAGATTGGATGCCAATACCTGATATTTTATATATTTCTAATGAACGTTTACCCCTTGATTGGGAGCAAGAAGGAATATGTTCTATTCCTCCTGATTTAGTAATTGAAATTATTTCGCCCTTCGGGTTCGAGAGTTCGCAAGACGCTCGAAGACTCGCTAACGCTGCGCTAAGGACGGAAACCGTCAAGACTGCGACTCTCTCACCAGGGCAAACCTTTGGACAAATGGCGGCTAAAGCCAAAGACTATTTGGATGCTAAGGTACTGCGAGTATGGGTGGTAGATAGTAAAGCCAGAAGCATTACTGTTTTTTATCCAGATGCAGCACCACAAACTTATATGGAAGAAGAATTACTCACAGATTCTTTGTTTGAAGGACTGCAATTTACTGTTGAGCAGGTGTTTCAAAAGGCGAAAATACCATTCACTACTGAATAGCACTTTATATCTAGCACAATTTTCTTGCTTTCAACATCCATCGAAATTTCAAGTGGCGGAAGGTTTGTCTAACTTTAACCAGTTGCTTAAGAACTTGTTTGGTTAATTCAGATGGTAATAGTTTAGCTGATTAATTCATCCATTTGTAGGAGGTAATTACCAAGGAAATAAGTATACTTTGTTTATAATCAGACCAACACAATATGGTTTGAGCCTGCAGTTACGCAACAAATGTATTAATCATGTTAAATCTAATATTCACCGGATGTATAAAAATAAACCTATTGGTGGTTTCAACAGCTTTTTTACTGGCTGTACAGACTTCTGCCAATGCTGAACAAGCAGTTCCTAGTTTGACTCCAAGACAAGCTCAACATTTATCCCGTGACTTGGTTCCATATAATTCTCAAGAATTTTTTAGACAAGGAAAAGATTCAATTGAGAGAGAAATTCAAGTTCTTAATCAAAGGCAACAGCGTCCAATTAAACCTATTCTTAAAATTGATTCAGTACCGCAAAGCAAAAGACCACATACTCAGCAAAAATCCCAACCTCTTATCTAAGTAAGAGGGTCTTTGAAAAGTCATGATTGATGTATCAAATATTTTTTACCCCACCCTAACCCTC
>CAXUOL010000585.1:0-4726 GCA_964252435.1 uncultured Nostoc sp. | reverse complement strand
TGATTGGAATGCCCGACTTGGTGCCCAGCAGCTATTTGATTTATTCAGTCAAATACACATGGCTGAAGATACTTTCTTGTTTAGAGGATTTACTCGCTTAAAACAGCTAGAGTATCTAATTCGGACAGAGCAAATTGACAAAGATTTCTTCTGGAATAAAAAGTAACTCAAGTCGTCTATTAGCCAATACAGTTCAGTTAAGCATTTCTTCCTTCTCTTCCTTTGCGACGGCAGTCGCTCATGGGGGAAACCCCCAACCCCCAAGACCGCGCTGCCTCCCCTTTGCGTCCAACTCTTACGAGACGCTGCGCGAATGCGGTTCGTTAAAAAATTGAATTTGAAAAGAGTTAAGCCTTAACTGAACCGTATTGGTCTATTAGCAACGGACAAATAATCTAAGCTTCCGAATCGACACTATTTGATTCGGGCTTATTTCATCCATCAAGTTATTTGCAAATTACTATATGAATAAATTGCTAACTATCGCAATTCCTACATTCAATCGTGCCCAAACTTTAGATAAACAACTTACTTGGTTAGCCAAATCTATTAAAGGTTTTGAGTCTGACTGTGAAATCTTTATTTCTGATAATTGTTCGACAGATAATACCCAAGAAGTTATTAAAAAGTGGCAGACTGTTCTTAGTAATGTCACATTTACATCAAACAAGAATAGTGAAAATATTGGGGTTATGGGTAATATTGCTTGTTGCTTAAAAGCCCCAACTAGTAAATATATTTGGACAATTGGTGATGACGATCCAATTCAAGAGAGAACCCTAGATTATGTGTTAACAACACTAAAAAAACATTCAGATTTAGCACTAATGTTTTTAAACTTCTCTGGTCGTCAAAAACAAACAGGTCAACTTGTTGTCGAACGCTGGTTAAATAGTGATAACGACGAACTAAGAGTTGATGGTAAAACTGTATTTCAAAGTTATCTGAATGAAAATTTTGGTGGTGTACTTTTTATATCAGCAGCAATTTATCGCACAAATTTAGTGCAACGCGCTTTACAAAAATGGCCGTCTGCTACTAATAATTGGGCATCTCAAGCATATTGGACTGCATTTTGCGCTGCTCATGGAAGTGTCATCGTCACTAAAGACACTTATTTAGAATGTACTATGGGCGCTAGTCTTTTGGATCTTGATCCAACATGGAACTTTAAAATGCGATATGCATACATACCTGAAGTTTATATAAAACTACTAAAGGTAGGATATCCTCATAAATTTTGTCAGGAAATGATTTGGCAGAATTTCCATCAAAAAACTGACTTGAAAATCCTATTAGGTGCTTTAAAACGTTGGCCTTTCTTGACAATCAAGATATTTATTCCTTACCTACGTTTGTTAAGCATATCAGCTTGGGCAATTCTTTTTCCGCCCAAACAGCTAGAGACTAACCTGTAACCATTCATACATCAATTTATTAACTACTATTTTACCATGCAGAAATTACTGACCATTGCTATACCGACTTATAATCGTGCTGAATTACTGGATAAACAGTTAGCATGGCTAGCTCAAGCTATCAAAGGTTTTGAGGATGATTGTGAAATTTTAGTTTCTGATAATTGTTCAACAGACAATACTCAGGATGTGATTAAAAAATGGCAAATAATACTTAGCAGTATCCCATTTAAATCAAATAAAAATCCTCATAATTTAGGCGTTGTCAAAAATATTATGTATTGCCTAAATTCAACTACAACAAAATATGTTTGGACAATTGGTGACGATGACCCAATTCAAGATAGAGCCATTGCTTATGTAATTAGCAAACTTCAGCAATATGAAAATTTATCATTATTGTTCCTCAACTTTTCCGGTCGGAACCAAATTACTGGTGAACCAGTTCATCCACCAACAATCGTTGGTAATCGCTGGTTTGATATAGATAGTGAAGATGGCGATGGTGATGGTAAAGCTATATTTGAGCATTGTTTCTCAAAAAGTGTCGGTGCAGTCATTTTTCTGACTGCTACAATCTACCGCACTGATTTAGTGAAACGCGCTCTACAAAATTGGCAAGATGCTGAGAATAACTGGATATCTTTAGCATATTTAGCCGGGTATTGTGCTTCTAATGGTCGTGTAATTGTCACGAAAGAGACTTATTTGGAATGTGTTGTGGGTGTGAGTTATTGGCAGAAAGAACCAAAATCTGCACTTTTAATGCAATACAAACACATACCCGAAGTAATTTTGAAATTGGAGCAGAGTGGATATTCTAAGCAGTTTTGTCGGCGGATGCTTTTGCAAAATGGTAAAGAAGTCAACTTAAAAGTTTTCTTAGGTGCTTTAAGAAGATGGCCTATGTCTGCTATTAAGACAGTAGTCCCATTTTTGGCTCTAGTCGGTTTATGTGCTTTTGACGTGATGATTTCTAAAGAATTTAGTTTAGCAGAATCAAATGAAATACCTGCTCAAGAAATACGGAGCTATAAGCCATAAGCTACTAAATTACTGATAAATTGACATTGAAATTAGAAAGAGTTTACTACATGTTTAATCTAATTAAACGCAAATTATCTACACTATCTGCTGACTTTGAATATTATGTAGCTCGTTGGAAGCATAGCAGAAATCTGCCAGCATTGGAAGGGCGCGATCGCAACATCCTCAAGGCTCTCAAAAAAGATGGCGTTTGCGTCACAACCCTAGCAGATTTAGGCTTCAACTCTAGCTCCGAACTACTCAAAGCTGCTTACCAGCAATTGTCTCAGATGGAAAATCCCAACAACGACCATCTAGATGAAAAGTTGCCACAAATTTCCACAGTTACAGGTTTACCAGAATTTTATACCTGGGCAATGGAGAAAAGACTTCTCAATCTCATCGAAAACTATATTGGTCTGCCTATTGCTTTTCACGGTGTACATTTACGTAAAGATTTCCCTAGCAAACATCAGTTTGGCACACTACTATGGCATGGCGATTCCGAAGACCGTCGCATTATCAAAATCTTTATTTACTTGAATGATGTCGAAGAAAAAACTGGGCCTTTTGAATATATTCCCCGCTCTTTAACTTCCTTATTTAGTTGGAATTATATTCAACTTTTCTACAAACTTTGGAAGTCAGGCTATAGAGGCATCGATGATGAAGAAGTGAAAACAGTCATCCCTAAATCAGCTTGGAAATCCTGTCCAGGCCCAGCAGGTACTGTCTTGATTGTAGATGCGAAAAATACTTTGCATCACGGCACAGTCCGCACAGAAGAACGCTTAACACTATTCTTTTGTTACACCGCCAACCCTCCTGAAAAACCAGAACTCTGCACCCAATACTGGGATGATACTTATCCCAGAGCAGAGTTAAGGCAACAAATAGAAAATAGCCGATAGTGTATTAAAGGTAGTCATGCCATGCTGATCAAGATTAAACGCAAAATATCTTCACTTGGATCTGAGTTAGTTTACAGATTAGCACTTTTGAAACACGCTGCTAATTTGCCTGTACTAGAAGCAGGCGATCGCAAAATTCTTGATAATCTTAAATGTGATGGTATTCATATTACCACACTTACGGAATTGGGATTCGATTCAACATCAGAATTGCTCAAGGCAGCTTATGGTTATTCGTCCCAAATGGAATCTGTCAATAATGATGATTCAAAGGAAAAAATTCCCCAAGTTTACACAGTCACATATTTACCTGAATTTGCTGCTTGGGGAAGCGAACAAAGGCTTCTAAACATCATTGAAAACTACATTGGTCTGCCAATCATTTTTCATGGTGTACATCTCCGCAAGGATTTTCCTAATAAAAATCAGTTTGGTACACAACTATGGCATAAAGATGCAGAAGACCGCCGCATGATCAAAATCATTATTTACTTAAATGATGTTGAAGAAAGGCACGGGCCATTTGAATATATCCCAGCCTCTTTAACCTCTTTATTTAGATTAAACTATTACCGTACTTACTACAAGCTTTGGCAATCTGGTCATTTAGGCATCACAGATGAAGAACTAAATGAAATTATCCCGAAAGAGGCTTGGAAATCTTGTACAGGATCAGCAGGAACAGTCATTATTGTAAATCCCAAAAAAGCTATACATCACGGTACATTACGCACAGAAGATAGGTTAACTTTATTCTCGTGCTACACTTCTACTTCTCCCGAACGTCCAGAAGTTTGTACTCAATATCGAGACAATACTTTTCCCCAACCAAAGTTAACTGAACCAGTCATTAATAGCGCCATATAGTTCAGTTAAAGCAAGCTGCTTGTTAATCCAAAAATCCGCTCAAGACTATTTTTGATGAGATTTTTGAAGAAGAATTCAGAAGTCAGAATTCAGGAGTCAGAATCAAGACGCTTACGGACTCGCTCTAAGCGTTAGCGTCTGCGACAGGAGAAGGAGAAGAGAAGGCTTTACGCTTTTTCGGTCAAAATTCATTCTGAATTCTGACTCCTGAATTCTGTTCGATAACAAGTTAAGTTTTCAAATTTGCCAAGTTTTTTTGTCGTCAATATTCCTCTCAAGGTTATTCATTCATGATCTTCACTCAAACTGCACTCAAAGACGCATTCATCATTGATTTAGAAGAAAAGCCAGATCGCCGTGGTTTTTTCGCTCGGTCTTTCTGCGCTCAAGAATTTGAAACACACGGATTAAAGCCAACAGTTGCCCAATGTAACCTGTCTTTTAATTACAAAAAAGGTACTATCCGGGGAATGCACTATCAAATTCTGCCAGCAGCAGAAACAA
>CAXUOL010000584.1:0-4736 GCA_964252435.1 uncultured Nostoc sp. | reverse complement strand
TTGTAGATATTATCCAAAAGCGCCTCAAACAACAGCGACGGGATGACTTATTAAAAGAAGTCGCGCAAGCAGAGAGTGATTATGCTCAAGGTAATGTCCGGCGTGGTTCAGTTGCAGATTTGATGGCGGAGTTAGACGAGTGAAAAATTTGGTTTGGAGTCCTACTTTTATTCGTGCTTTTAAGCGTCTAGTCAAGAAAAATCCTGAGTTACGTTCTCAAATTGAACAAGTATTACAACAAATAGCTGAAGACCCATTTCAAGTCAGTTTACGTAGTCACAAGCTAAAAAGTGATTCATCGGGTAGATACTCCTGTTTAATTGATTATCAAAATCGAATTTTATTTAAATTTGTTACAAATCCTGACTCAGTAGAAGAAGAAATTTTATTGCTAACTTTAGGTTCTCACGATGACGTTTACTAAATTCACCATTATTTTTAACTAAGGCAAGCTTAATAATTAGAAAATAAGTACAGATTTTAGATGAACACCCAAATAACAACCCAACTACCCATTCCCCCGCATTTTAACCCCGATAAAGTCGGCGAAGTCTGGCGCGTACCTTACCAAGAACGTGCTGCTGAAGCTGAAATCTGGGCGAAACAACACGATATCAAACCAGCATCTTTAGATAAAACTCGTATTTGCCTACTGTTAATTGATGTCCAAAACACCTTCTGCATCCCCGGCTTTGAATTATTTGTAGGTGGAAAATCCGGTAATGCAGCGGTGGATGATAACGTCAGATTATCTGAGTTTATCTATCAAAACTTGGGAATAATTACGAAAATTGTACCAACTCTAGATACTCACACAGCAACGCAAATCTTCCATCCGATTTTTTGGGTGAACGCTGCCGGAGAACATCCCACTCCAGCAGCGACTAGCATCACACCAGCAGATATTGAACAAGGTATCTGGAAAGTTAACCCAGCAGTTGCTAATAGTGTTACTAATGGGGATTATGAATTATTAGAAAAACACGCTTACCATTACCTTAAAAAACTTAGTCAAGACGGTAAATATCCCCTGACTGTTTGGCCTTATCATTCTATGTTAGGTGGTATTGGTCATGCTCTAGTTTCATCGGTAGAAGAAGCGATATTTTTCCACGGCATTGCGCGTCAGAGTCAAACGCAATTTGAAATCAAAGGTGAAAATCCTTTAACAGAAAACTATTCCATCTTACGTCCAGAAGTGTTGGAAGATTTTGAGCAACGTCCACTTGCTCAAAAAAATACGCGGCTGATTAAACAACTTTTAGAATATGATGCAGTAATTATTGGTGGTCAAGCGAAAAGTCACTGCGTCGCTTGGACAATTGATGATTTATTAACAGAAATTAAACAGGTAGATGCTACCCTAGCGAAAAAAATCTATCTACTAGAAGATTGCACTTCCCCCGTTGTTGTTCCCAATGTTGTGGACTACACAGAACAGGCAGATGCAGCATTTACAAGGTTTGCAGAGGCAGGAATGCACATCGTAAAATCTAGCGAAAATATAGCATCCTTTTTTTAACGTAAAGAATCGCAAAGGTTCCGCAGAGGAACACAGACATTTCCTCCGTGATCCTTTGCGTCCCTCTGCGTTTAAAAACATACTCATTTCTTCAAATAACCCTTAGGATCTTGCGCTACCCAACCCAGAGATGAGCTAGAACGCATTTCAAAATGGAGATGCGGTTGAGTGGAGGTTGGTTGTCCGCTAGTGCCTACTGTTCCCAGTAAGTCTCCTTTTTTCACTTGCTGACCGACAGTAACCTTGATACTGTCAAGCTGGGCATAGCGACTTTGGAGTCCGCCACTGTGGTTAATAATGACCAATTTGCCATAAGAACCTTGATTGCTGGCAAAGGCTACAGTTCCAGAGGCGATCGCTAGCACATTAGCACCAGTTGGTGCTAATAAGTCAACACCACTATGGAAGAAAACTTCACCTGTCGCAGGATTAATTTGCCAGCCGTAAGCTAATCCTACAGTTGCCACTTGTGCCAAGGGATATCCAGACAAAGATGCACGGTTTGGTGTACCTGCATCAGTAGGTAAAGGGGACTTAGTTACAACACCATTAGGCGACCAATTTACCCCCGGAACAAACACGATTCTGGGGTTTTGTTGGCAGCCATTCACCTCAAACAGGCTATCAGCACGAACTTTGTATCGTGCTGCCACTTGTCGCCAAGTTTGACCGCGAGGCACTTCGACTACAATCCCATTGTAGGGAGGAATCTGAAGCACACTACCAACGGCGGCAGCTGCACCGTTCTGCAAAGCTGGATTCATGCCAATAATAGTTGTTGGAATGAGATTGTAGCGCTGCGCTATGCTCTCCAAAGTTTCGCCACGAACAACTTTATGGCGTTGGAAGCGAGATAGGGCTGGAGTTGAGCAACCACCCACAGCAGCCTTAGCACTGTTTGAGTATGGCAGTATGCTTACTAGGCCCAAGGCGCTAACTAAGCTACAGAGAAACAGTTGACGAAAGGGTAAAGTCATGTATACAGGTCAATAGCGCATTAACTTTAGATTTTAGATGGGAAAAATGGGAATTGGGAGAGATGAGGGGGATGAAGGGAACAAGGAGATAAACAAAACTCCTAACTCCTAACTCTTAACTCCTAACTCCTAACTCCTAACTCCTAACTCCTAACGCCCAATCCCTAATTTCTCGTAAATTGATCTGTCCACTTGCCGTTAGCTTGACTACACTTAGAAATTAGCAACTGCATTGCTGTTCTTGAGCAAAACAATTATGAAGTTATCCTTAAAGCAACTAGCGGTTTATGTATTTTTACTGGTAATTGGCGGTGGTGCAGGTTTGTTTGGCAGTCGCTATCTCATACCGCAAAATCGCTCGTTCCAACAGTTAAAGAATGTAACAATGGCTTCGCCTCCAGAATCCGTAGTTCCGAATTCTTCTAACGGAGCGATTGGGCCTACTGGTGGCGATAACGTGAATTTTATTGCGACGGCAGTGCAAAAAGTTGGCCCGGCTGTAGTGCGAATTAATGCCACTCGCAAAGTAGCCAATCCGATCTCTGACGCTTTGAAAAATCCCATCTTGCGGCGATTCTTCGGAGAGGATGACCAACCAATTCCTCAAGAACGCATTGAGCGCGGTACAGGATCGGGATTTATTTTGAGCGAAGATGGAGAATTACTCACCAACGCTCATGTAGTGGCAGATACAGATACAGTACAAGTTACCCTCAAGGATGGTCGGAGTCTAGAGGGAAAGGTGGTAGGAGTTGATTCTATAACAGATGTGGCGGTGGTGAAAATAAAAGCGAATGATTTGCCGACGGTAAAACTGGGCAATTCGCAAAATCTGATACCAGGACAATGGGCGATCGCTATTGGCAATCCTCTAGGTTTAGATAATACTGTTACTATCGGCATCATCAGCGCTACCGATCGCACTAGCACTCAAGTTGGTGTCCCAGATAAGCGAGTCAGCTTTATCCAAACTGATGCTGCAATTAACCCTGGTAATTCTGGTGGCCCCTTATTAAACGCCCAAGGGGAAGTGATTGGTATTAATACTGCCATCCGCGCTGATGCTCAAGGACTTGGTTTCGCCATCCCCATTGAAACCGCCGCCCGCATCGCCAATGAACTTTTTACTAAAGGGCGTGTAGAACATCCTTTCTTGGGTATTGAAATGGCAGACCTTTCTCCTATCAGAAAACAGCAGATTAATCAAGAAAATCAACTGAATATTCAACAGGATGCTGGAATTGTGATTAAAGGAGTCACAGATGATTCCCCAGCCAAGCGTGGAGGATTGCTTCCTGGAGACGTGATTCAAAAATTTAACGGTAAACCAGTCAAAACTTCAGCCCAAGTTCAGAGGCTGGTAGAGTCGAGCAAAGTTGGAGACATAATAGCGCTCGAAGTCAACCGTAGCGGTAAAATTCAAACCTTTAAAGTTCAATCAGGAGCTTATCCTGAAAGGAAGTAGTCAAAATAATTCGTAATTCGTAATTGGTACTTAACAAGATGCTCTCTACGAGACGTTAAAAGCGTAGCTTGCTTCCCCGGAGGGGTACGCGGACTCGCTCTAAGCGTTCGCGTAGCGTCTGGAAGAGAAGCCATGCCGTTGGCGTTCGCGTTAGCGTCTCTGAAAGAGAAGAGAAGGCTTTACGCTGTGATATCAGTGGAAGATTGAACTTTCCATAAATGTCTGTTGACCACTAAATTTTAATTCAGTGTCGGCTGCTATACCTTTTTTTAATTACGAATTACGAATTAGTCATTATTTGGTCAATAGTTCCAGAATGTTTGACTACTGACTATTAATTATTGACCATTAGACAAATGCTCTAACTGCATTCTTTGTTCCATCTGGCGCAGAAAATACCCCGTCATCATGGCCGACGCTAGAAGTCCAGCTAAATTCTCCCGATCTGTTGTGATTTGCACGTTGAAATTTTCTGCCGGGAGCATTCCCACTAGCCCTTGGACATTTTGCGAGATGATTTGTTTAATTTCGGGGCTGGCTGACTGAGCAATCCTAGCTAAAACATCAGGAGACTGATGCTGTAGATATTTGAGTAACTGATTAGGGTATTCCTCAGAGTGGTCGGAAAGAAGTTGATTAGGGTGTTCCTCGGAGTTGTCATTCAAAAAGTCAGGATTAAACACCATTGGCAGTTTTATTTAGCTTAATTGCTAACTCTACTCTAAACCATAGTACAAGGGTAGCGCATTCACCACAGGTATAAGTCTGGAGG
>CAXUOL010000583.1:0-4736 GCA_964252435.1 uncultured Nostoc sp. | reverse complement strand
TTAACACAAATTGACCACGATTATTGGTATCATCACGAACCTCGTGACCCTGATAATAATTGGGGGCCTGAGTTTAATTACGAACATTATGATGAAAAATTAGATATTAAACCAGCCTGGAAATTTATTGGTGAGACAATTCGTTTTTGGATTGGAGAATATCATCTTGATGGTATTCGCTATGATGCAGCGCGACAAATTGCTAACTACGACTTCATGCACTGGATTGTTCAGGAAGCCAAAAAAACTGCTAGCATGAAGCCTTTTTACAATGTTGCCGAACACATTCCTGAAACTACCAGCATTACCAATGTAGATGGGCCAATGGATGGTTGCTGGCATGACAGTTTTTATCACTGCATTCTAGAACATATTTGCGGTGATACATTTGATTTAGAGCGTCTCAAAGATGTGATTGACTGCAAGCGCCAAGGCTTCTTAGGTGCTACCAATGTAGTAAATTATCTCACCAACCACGACCATAATCATGTCATGGTTGAACTGGGGAACCGTGAGATTTTTGACGAAGAAGCATTTCGGCGGGTTAAATTAGGAGTAGCCATCCTAATGACTGCTGTTGGTGTGCCTTTGATTTGGATGGGAGAAGAATTTGGCGAGTATAAACCTAAACAACCTGAATCAGCCAAAATCGATTGGACGCTGTTAGGTAATGATTTAAATCGTAGTTTATTTGATTCATACAAAGGCTTAACCAACCTGCGTAAAAGTAATCATGCTCTCTACACGGAAAATATTGATTTTATCCACGAAAATCCAGAGGCAAAAGTATTAGCTTATACTCGTTGGAATGATGAAGGTTCTCGTGTAGTCGTAATTGCAAATTTCTCAGAAAACTTCCTAGCTGAGTATCATATTCCTAACTTTCCTAGCGCTGGTACATGGCACGAGTGGATAGGCAATTATGATGTCGAAGCTGGTGATGATGGCATCATAATTGACTTGGGGCCATACGAAGCTAAAGTGCTTGTATGGCAGTAATGATATACACTACCACTCAGTCGGTAGTCCAATAGCAAAGAAAAGGGGGAAATATTTCCCCTTTTTTAGTTATGATCTTACTCATTTACAGTCTAATTAGAAATTTGTCAAGCAGAAAATAAGCTATTTTAAAATTTCATAGGTTTGTGTTACACTTTTGAGTTGAAGTGCGTCTATAGAATTGCCAAAGCATCCCCATGCACAACAAATTAAGTAATATCGACAACGCTAACATTGAGAACGATCGCATTTTATTAACTCCCAATGAAGTCAAGTCAAAATTACCTTTAACACAATTAGCTGAACAGAGAGTTTTAGCATATAGACAGGAAATAAAAGATATTCTGGATTTTCAAGATCGCAGGAAATTTATAGTAGTCGGGCCATGCTCAATCCACGACCCAAAAGCAGCGCTCGAATATTCTGAGAGATTGAAAATATTGGCGGAGCGAGTCAAGGATAACTTGCTACTAATTATGCGAGTGTATTTTGAAAAACCAAGAACAACCGTAGGCTGGAAAGGGTTAATTAACGATCCAGATATGGATGATTCTTTCCATGTAGAGAAAGGTTTATTAATTGCACGGGAGTTACTATTAAAAATTACAGAGTTGGGATTACCTGCTGGCACAGAAGCACTAGATCCAATCATACCTCAATACATCAGTGAACTGATTACATGGTCTGCCATTGGCGCACGCACAACTGAATCACAAACTCACCGCGAAATGGCAAGTGGACTTTCGATGCCTGTAGGTTTTAAAAACGGTACTGATGGCAATATTCAAGTAGCTTTGAATGCCCTACAATCAGCTGGAAACCCGCATAATTTTCTGGGAATTAATCAAAATGGACAGGTCAGCGTCTTTCAAACTAAAGGTAATGGCTACGGTCACGTAATTTTAAGAGGTGGTAGTCAACCCAACTTCGATCCAGCAAATGTCAAACTGGTAGAAGAGAAATTAAAACAGACAAATTTACCACCGAGAATTGTGATCGACTGTAGCCACGGCAATACCAATAAAGATTACAAATTACAAGGTGCTGTTTTAGAAAATATTACTCAGCAAATAGTGGATGGTAATACATCAATTGTTGGCATGATGCTGGAATCGCATTTGTATGAAGGTAGTCAACCAATTACTGGTAAACAAGAATTAAAATATGGTGTTTCTGTAACTGACAAATGTATTAGCTGGGAAGAAACCGAAAAAATTATTTTGGCTGCTCACGAAAAACTTAAATGAGAAGTCAGAAGTCAGAAGTCAGAAGTCAGAATTCAGAATTCAAAATGTAATCAATGGGGGATTTAGAAGATATTTGTCAAGTCTGAAAGTATACTAAAAACCCCGCTTACATTCCTCTTACCGTTTCGGCTACAGTGTACACACAAATTGAAAAATCTGCTCTACATTAGCTTTAATTTCGTAGGGTGCGTTAGGACTAAAGTCCATAACGCACGAAAATCTCTGACGGTGCGTTACGCTGAGGCGATAACACACCCGACAAAACTGGAAAATACCCAAGTGGTGGCGACGAAATTTATTTATCGAAAGAAGAGTTTCAGATTTGCACTGTTGTATCAGCTTCCCGTAGGGTAAGGGAGTTTAGTCGTACCAAATCAGTAAGAGTCAAATCCCCAACTGAATATCTGCTTCCTATAATCTTTTAATATATACCCAAGATAGATGTAATAGTATCTAATATGTGCTAATTACTCAATATTACCAACTGTAAGGATTGAAAATTACTATTTTTCTACATAAAATAAAAAATCTAAAATTAAAAATTGGTAACACTGATGGTTAGGAGTGTTAGAGTTTCAAGAAATTCACCGAAACTTTTCAGCGGGTATTCATGCTGAAGAAACTACAGAAAAAGCAAATTTCGATAATTGCGGGTGCGGCACTGTTTGCCTTTTTAACTGGGGCAATGGTATCAGCACCTGAGATTGGCAAGTCTCTAGGAAAATGGCTCAAACTGAGTCATAATCAAGCAGAGCAAAAATCAGATGGTAGTGTTGCCCAATCAGCCGTCTTTGGGCTGATATCGCAATCATTGCCAGAACGGGCGGCAAAACTAGCAACGATCGCTCAAGAATCGCGATCGCCAGATCGGAATCGCGCTCGTTATCTTTTGGCGAGTGATTACATTGAAAGAACCCAAGGGCAAAAAGCTCTAGTTTTACTCCAAGGACTAGAGAAAGACTATCCCATCCTCGCGCCCTACATTTTGCTCAAACAAGCCCAGGCAGAGGATATGCTGGGCGAAGACGGCAAAGCCTCGGATCTCAGGCAAAAGGTGCTGAAACTGTATCCCAAAGAACCAGCCGCAGTGAAAGCGCTATATCTAATTGCTCAACCAAAGCAACAAGAAACTGCGATCGCTCAATTTCCTTCCAATCCTCTAACTTGGGATATTATCCGCAAACGCTTGCAAGAAAATCCCAATCAGCCACAATTACAATTGATTTTGGCTAAGTATGCCTACGATCAACCAGGCATAGTCGGTGTTTTGGATCAGCTAGTACAACAGACTACCCTCAAACCTGAAGACTGGGAACTCATTGGTACAAGCTATTGGGAAAATAGTCAATTTCCCAAAGCGGCGAATGCTTACGCCAAAGCACCCAAAACATCGCGCAACCTCTACCGTACTGCACGGGGCTTACAGGTGGGAGGCAAAGATAAAGAAAAAGCGATCGCCACCTATCAACAATTAGTGCAGCAATTTCCTGATAGTGAGGAAACTGGGACGGCACTACTGCGGTTAGCAGAAACCGCAAAAACATCTAAAGACGGCTTACTGTATCTTGACCAGGTAATTAGTAAATTTCCCAAACAAGCTGGTACTGCACTGGCACAAAAAGCCAAAACTCTCCAAACTCTCAAGGATCAAAAGTCAGCTAGCGCGGCGTGGCAATTACTCATAGGTAAATACGGTAACTCTGACGAAGCAGCAGAATACCGTTGGAAAATCGCCCAAGATAAAGCCAAAGCCAAAGATTACGTCGGTGCTTGGCAATGGGCAGAACCAATCGTCACTAATAACCCCAATAGTATTTTGGCTCCAAGAGCAGGCTTTTGGGTAGGTAAATGGGCAGCTGCACTGGGAAAACAGCAAGAATCTAAAACTGCTTATGAATATGTGATTAGCCAGTTTCCCTACTCTTACTATGCATGGCGAGCCGCGACAATGTTGGGGCTAAATGTCGGCAACTTTGACAACGTGCGCGTCATGAACCCGGAAGTAATCGCACCTGTGCGCTCATTACCACCTGCTGGTTCTGAAACTTTCAAAGAATTGTATTTGCTAGGTCAAGACCGCGATGCCTGGTTACAATGGCAAACAGAATTTCAGAACAAAATTCAGCCAACGGTAGCAGAGCAATTTACTGAAGGGTTGATGCGGCAGGCTAAGGGAGAAAATCTCATCGGAATTGATGAAATTTCTAAATTAGAAGACCGGGAAATACCAGCCGAACTTGCCCAATATCAGACTCTGAGTAAACAAATCACCTACTGGCAAGCGCGTTATCCATTTCCCTATCAGCGAGAGATTGAAAAGTGGTCTATTGACCGTAAACTTAATCCTTTGCTAGTAACTGCTTTGATGCGTCAAGAGTCACGGTTTGAACCAAAAATCAAATCTGTCGCTGAAGCTACTGGTTTAATGCAGGTGTTGCCGAGTACAGCTAAATGGATCGCGCCACAAATTAAGGTGGATTTCAAAACAAT
>CAXUOL010000582.1:0-4757 GCA_964252435.1 uncultured Nostoc sp. | reverse complement strand
GATCGCTTGCTCAAGGAGTCCGTGCAGCACACATTATCGATGGTCGCATTCCCCATGCCCTGTTACTAGAAATCTTTACTGATGTTGGGATTGGGACAATGATTCTTGGTTCGCAGTTTACTTCCTAAGAGTTGGGAGTTGGGAGTTAGGAGTTAGGAGTTGGGAGTTGGGAGTTGGGAGTTAGGAGTTGGGAGTTAGGAGTTGGGAGTTTTGTTTGTCCCCTCATCTCCCTCATCTCCCTCATCTCCCCCACCCTACCGAGGATAAGTAATAATAACCCGCGATCGCCCGCCGCTAAATGGTGTATGACGCCATGAATTATTGATAATTACGGGATTAACTAGGGTTGAATCTCGAATTGTTGGATTAATCAGGGTAGAATTTCTCACGTTCTGCCTGAACTGCGGATAGGAATAATCGCGATAATGATTGCGTTGTGGCATCAGTCCTGTTGTTGGGTCTACAGGCATAGGTGTGGGAATCGGACTACCATAAATAAAGGAACCCACAGAAGGCGATGATTGCCTGACTCCATAACCACCATCAATCACGATCACAGACTGTGCGGAAACTGGAGCAATGGTTACACCCATCACTGCTAAAGTCATACCTGCTAAGAGCCAATTCAGTTGCGAATGCTTGATTTTCAACATAATTTTGGTCACCTGCATTTGATACCAGAATTTTTAATCAGAAAATAGTCGCAGCTACTTAGTTAAAATTTTAGAAGTTTATTCACTCTCAGATTGCCAGCTTTTGAAAAGATTCCAAAAAGATTGCTGGCATTGGCAAAATTAAAACAGTGCTAATTTTTGTATAAGACGTGAGTACAGAAAGTTTAGAAATTGCTAAAACCCGCTACCAGACTGGGAAAGTTGCCTTTGAGAATGGGCAATATCGTGAAGCCGTAGAAAATTTAGAAAAAGCCAGCGCTCTGTTAGCGCCTAATTCTCGCCTTGGGGGCGAAGTAGAAATTTATCTGGTGACAGCTTACGAAGCAGCTGGACGCACGGATGATGCGATCGCTCTTTGCGAAAGACTCAAACGCCATGCCCATTTTGAAATCAGTAAACAAGCGCGGCGGATGCTTTATATCTTAAAAGCACCAAAGCTGAAAAGACCCAGCGAATGGATGACCGAAATCCCCGATTTGGCAGCATTAGCCGATAATGAACTCAAAATTTCTGTACCTGCTAAGTCTACTAAATCTTCTGGGGAGCAAAAGCCTAAACCTGCCGAGCCAGAATTCATTGACCTTAGTCAGGTCAATACCAGAGATAATCGCTTTATCTGGGTGGCACTAATTGCCATTGGTTTAACTATCTCGTACTTGGTTTGGTTGAATTTTTCAGGAACTCCTGGCTGATAACAATTTTGGATTTTGGACTTCGGCTCCTTTCGGCTTCTCTACGAGACGCTACGCGAACGCTCAAGGCAAGTCGCTCAGTCGAACGATTTTGGATTTTAGATTCTTTTGGTTTATGCTTCACCCAGAAGGGTTGAGGCATGAACAAAAATCCAAAATTTCAAATCTTTGAGCTTTATCCGTTTATCGGTGGGGTCAATCCAAAATCCAAAATTTCAAATCCAAAATCTGTTGACTTTTGGGGAGATTTATAGTTATGAATTCTTCAATTTTCGGAAAGATTTTCTGGTGGTTAGTCAGACCATTTAGTTTTGTGTTGGCAAAGATGAAATTGCTCTCACCACTGAATGGTCGAAATCGAATCAACCGAGTCTTTCCCATCCGAAATCCTATTCTGTGGCTAGTGCTGTTAACATCTCTCTTACTGACTGGCTGTGTAAAGTATGATGTGGGGCTTAATTTTGACAACTCAAATAGTGGCGAACTAGTACAGCATATTAAGTTGGGAGAACGGCTAACCAGTTTTAGTGGTGATTCGGTGTACGAATGGTTAAAGAGCATAGAACGTCGCGCCCGTCAACTTGAAGGTAAAGCACAGCGAGTTTCCCAAGAAGAAATCATTGTCACAATTCCTTTTAACAGTGGTAGGGAATTGCAAGAGAAGTTCAACGAATTTTTTAACTCCCGTGCAAATCAACCCTCTGAGTCTGTAGAGAGCCAATCTGACTCAGAACTGCCGAAAATTGAATCAAATGTTCTCTTGGAAGAGAATAATTTTTTACTTTTAGTCCGAAATCGGTTGATTTATGATTTGGATTTGCGATTGCTCTCTCTAATCGCCAGCAAAGGTAATGTACTAGCTAATGCTGGTTCAATTCTCGATTTGGAATTTAGCTTGAAGACTCCTTGGGGAGCCAAAAATATTCAACTAACTGAAACTGCAATTGAGCCAGAAAAAAATGGCAATCAATTAGTGTGGAAACTCCAGCCTGGTGAGCTAAACCACATAGAAGCTGTTTTCTGGCTTCCTAGTCCCCTTGGTATCGGTGGGTTGTTAATTATCCTGTTCGTCTTGGGAGGATTGTACTTGAGATACAATTTCATGCCAGATCCCAGAATTCAGTTTCCTCCCAAAGCAGCAGCAATCCAGGAACAGTAGACTATTCATTTGTTGAATATTGTTAGCGAAGCCGATGCATTTTCCATCGGCTTTTTTACCTTTTCCCCAGCTTTTTGTAAAAATGAGTCATAGCGAATTAGCCAAAGAAATTGTTCGTGTATCCTATTTGAAAGGCGAGTTTCGGTTACGTTCTGGTCAGATATCTGACCATTACTTTGATAAATATCAGTTTGAATCTAATCCTTTGTTACTGAAGCAGTTAGCTCAAGAAATGGTAAAAAAGATTCCACCAGGAACGGAAATTCTAGCAGGGCTGGAATTAGGGGGAGTTCCTTTAGCAACAGCAATTTCATTAGAAATTGAATTACCAGTTGTCTTTGTTCGGAAGACAAAAAAAGAATATGGTACTGAGAAGATAGCAGAAGGAATTAATATCCAAGGAAAAAAATTGTGTATCATTGAAGACGTGATTACAACAGGTGGTCAGGTTGTAAAAAGTACCGAAGCGCTGCGTAATCAGGGAGCGATCGTGGACTTCGTACTCTGCGTAATCTGGCGCGGAAGTACACAAGACAACAGCCTCGAAAAAGCTGCTATTCAAAAACTTCCTCTGTTTGACATGGAAGAACTTTCAGTGTGGATGGAACTGTCTTGAAGCCCACAGTCAAAATATCTTGGACAATAACCCTAAAAATACTTAGGTTTGAGATAAGACTTGTGTAATTTAAGCTTAAGGATTACTATTGCTATGTTCCCGTTGTTCGCTGCCATACCAACGTTCAGCAAGTGCATTAAGTTGATGAAGGATTTCGATGAGTTCCTGGCCGCGTTCTGTAAGACCGTAAGTTACTTGGGGTGGAACAGTTGGTTCATACTGGCGATAAATAATTTCTGCGGCCTCAAGCATCCTCAGTCTTTCTGTCAGCACTTTGGTTGATACGCCTTCTACTTGGCGCTTCAATGCACCAAAGCGAGCAGGCCCACTATTACACAACACCCACAGTATATACATTGTCCAGGGTCCTGTTAATAAGGACATCAAAATACTTATTGGGCAAGCATCAGGATTTTTAGAAGCAGACATCGATAAGTTAGCCAAAATTCTCCGGTAGTTACTTTATGGTAACTACTTTACTTTAGTAACTAGTTACTTTTAGTATCTAATGTAATGCTTTGAAATAAACATTCAAAAAAAGTAAAAGCAGAAATCCTAGTTAATCAGGAGATATTTGGTGGTAAATATTCTACATATTGATTCCAGCCCCCGTGGTGAACGATCGCACTCCAGAGAATTATCTAAGGAATTCGTCAGTGGTTGGAGGGCAGCACATCCTGAAGATGCGATCGCCTATCGAGATATAGGGCATCACACAATTCCTCACGTTAATGAAGCTTGGATTGCGGCGGCATTTTCACCACCAGAAGCCCATACCCCAGAATTAACTGAGGCACTTAGGATTTCTGACGAACTGATTGATGAGTTTTTGGCAGCCGATCGCTACGTCTTTGGAGTGCCAATGTACAACTTCAATATACCTTCCACTTTTAAGGCTTACATTGACCAAATCGTTCGCGCTAACCGGACTTTTGCTATAGATGCTCAAGGCTTGAGAGGGTTAGTCGAGGGTAAAAAAGCGGTAATCATTACAGCTCGTGGCGCTGACTTTAGCGCCACATCTCCTTACGCTGCTTACGACTTCCAAGAACCCTACCTGCGAACGATTTTCGGCTTTATTGGGATTACAGACATTCAATTTATTAACGCTAATAGCCTGAATGAGGGAGATGCCCGTACCCAATCTCTATCAGAAGCACGGGCAGCAATTCAAGATTTGATCACCCAGTGGTAATGTGACGCGGGGCATTGAGAATTGGGCATTGGGTAAAGAGGAGGCAAAAATTCTTTAATTTTGAATTTTAAATTTTGAATTGATTTCTCCCCTGCCTCCCCTTCACGGTGACAACCGCTCAATTTTCCAAGTGTCATTATCTAAACGGCTATAGAGCAAGCGATCGTGCAGACGACTGGGGCGGCCTTGCCAAAACTCAATTTCTGTGGGGATCACTCGTAAGCCTCCCCAATGAGGCGGTCGGGGAATCTCCTCATTTTCATATTTGCTCTTAAACTCCTGCAAACGTCGCTCCAGGACTTCTCGGCTTTCTATCACCTCACTTTGATTAGATATCCACGCACCCAGGCGACTGTTGGCAGGGCGACTGTGAAAATACTGGTCGGACTCAGCTTCGGAAACTTTCTCCACATACCCCGAA
>CAXUOL010000581.1:0-4760 GCA_964252435.1 uncultured Nostoc sp. | reverse complement strand
CTGCCCCTCTGCCCCTCTGCCCCTCTGCCTCTTCCTATGCCCCATTCCCCATTCCCATGACTTCCGCTATTCTTAAGGCAGTTACCGAGTTAGCTACAGAACATTGAACCAGACTACATCCAAATCCAGTTTAGGGGAATGGAGTCAGCGGCTGCTGGCGGCGATTTTTCTGGGTGGGCAAGTACTAGTTCACCTATTGAGAGGCAAAATCCATCGGCGCAACACTTTAGAACAAATGGCAGCAGTTGGGCCAGATTCCTTATTTATTGCCCTATTGACGGCTATTTTCGTTGGCGCAGTGTTTACCATTCAGGTAGCGCGGGAATTTATCAACTTTGGCGCCGGAAACATTATCGGCGGAGTCCTTTCTGTAGCGTTGACACGAGAACTTACTCCTGTGTTGACAGCAGTGATTTTGGCAGGACGAGTCGGTTCTGCTTTTGCAGCAGAAATCGGTACCATGCGAGTCTCAGAACAAATCGATGCCATGTTGATGTTGAGAACAGATCCAATCGATTACCTGGTTATCCCCCGCGTCCTTGCTTGCTGTTTAATGCTACCAATTTTAACCCTTCTGTCTTTGGTGACAGGGATGTTCGGAGGATTTATCATTGCGACCAATATCTACAACCTGTCTGATACGGTATTTCTAGACTCAGCCCGTAACTTTCTTGGTCTCTGGGATATTTTTAGCGCGATGATTAAAGCATGTTGTTTTGGCATTTTAATCGCTGTAATTGGTTGCAGTTGGGGGTTGACGACAACAGGAGGTGCTAAAGGAGTAGGACAGTCAACTACAACAGCTGTTGTGACTGCCTTGCTGATTATATTTGTTAGCAACTTCTTTCTTTCTTGGTTAATGTTTCAGGGGACTGGCAGTGCATTTATCGGGCTATAGAAGTTGAGAAGTGAGGAGTGAGGAGTGAGGAGTTAGGAGTTAGGAGTGAGGAGTGAGGAGTGAGGAGTGAGGAGTTTTAACTCATAACTCACGTCTGATGTGAATTAGAAACGCCGCTTATTCTATAAGGGTTTCTAGATTCGCTCAAAATCATAGTTTTGGGATTACCTATGAAATTACAAGGGTTTCAAAGCTTAATTCACATTAAACGTAACTCTTAACTCCTAACTCTTAACTTCTAACTCCTAACCTGACTCTTAAAATAGGAGAGATGCCTACTAAACAAAGCAGGATTTAAGATTGTGACCAGTTCATTTGCTTCTAACTCTACATCCACTGTGGAACTCAAGCCTAGTTACAATATACCCATAGTGTTGGTGATTGCCGCGATTCCGCTACTGTTGGTACTACCGTGGGTAGGCTCCGTTTTTACGCTGTTTGGTTTGTTTCTCATGTTTCAGGCGTTAACGGTGCGTTTGCAATTTACCGCTACCGACTTAGATATTTACAGAGGCGAAAAATTGATTCGACGCTTTCCCTACCAGGAATGGCAAAACTGGCGGATATTTTGGAATAGAGTCCCCATTTTGTTTTACTTTAAAGAAATTAAAAGTATTCACTTTTTGCCGATTTTATTTGACCCCAACACTTTGAAAACTTGCTTAGAACAACGTTGTCCGCGTATTTAGTACTGAGTGCTGGGTTCTGAGTCATTTTGATATAGACTCAGAACTCAGCACTGATGCTCAGGACTTTTATAGCAGGTCAATTGTAATATTTCTGAAAGCTATTTATTCGCGTCATAGGAATTACACTATTGTTTATGAACCCAGAGGCATCTCAAACCCCAGAACCAATTGATGAGCGGTTGACAGAAAAACCAGAAGAGAACAATGCAGTTGAACATCCAGTAAATCCATCAGTTGAGTCAGTGGTAGACACAAAAGCCATTAGCTCATCAGAGGACTACACAAATTTTGAGCCACTCATTTCCAATGCAGAAGTGGTAGATTCTACAGTAGAGCTAACAGAAAATTTAAATGGCGAGTTTGTAGCGCAGTTAGAAGCGGAAAATGTCGCTCTGGGGTCTGAAATAGGATCGGGAAATTATTCATTATATGCAGAAGCAGAGCAGCGAGTGGCAGAGTTGCAAAGTGCTGAAGTAGCTCTCAAGTCAGAAATAGCCTTGCTGCAAGCTTCTTACGAAAAGCTTCAGACACAGGTGAGTGAAACTCAAACTTCACTGGGGCAACTTGTGCAAGAGTCGCTGGTGCAGTTAGAACAACGCAAACAAACCCTGCAAATTTCTGTAGAACAACTAGAACGCCGTCAAGAACGTATCCGCAACGAGATGCGAACCACTTTTGCTGGTGCATCCCAAGACTTGGCAATTCGGGTGCAGGGTTTTAAAGACTATCTCACGGGTAGCTTACAGGATTTGGCCTCTGCCGCTGAACAGTTGCAACTAACGCCAAGTGTGGTGGAACGAGAAAAAGCATCTGTAAAAGAGGCTAAACCAACTGAACCCCAACCTGGAATACCCCAATTTGCCCAACAGCAGTTTCAAGATACTACAAAGCAAATTCGCCGCCTAATTGACCAATACCGTAATAAACCAGATTACTACGGCCCACCGTGGCAACTACGCCGTACCTTTGAACCAATCCACGCTGAACGCATCTCCAACTGGTTTTTTACCCAAGGAGGAAGGGGTGGTTTGCGGACAATGGGTAGCCGCTTACAGAATATTCTGATTGCCTCAGCTACAATTTCGATATTACACAAGTTGTATGGCGATCGCGTCCGTACTTTAGTCTTAGCTAATACACCGGAGCGATTAGGCGAATGGCGGCGCGGCTTGCAAGATTGTCTGGGAATCGGTCGCCCAGATTTCGGCCCAGACAGGGGTGTGGTATTATTTGAGGCATCTGACGCTCTGGCTCAAAAAGCAGACCGATTGACGAAAGCCAATCAACTGCCTTTAATTATCATTGACGATTCCGAAGAACAAATCAGTTTGTCACTGCTGCAATTTCCCCTGTGGTTAGCCTTTGCTCCTGACCCCAAAATAGTGAGAAACTATGATGATGATTTTTAAATGAGTCATTAGTCATTAGTCATTGGTCAAGAGTAATACCTCTTGACTTTTTTAAATTTTGAATACTTCGGCTACGCTCAGTACAAGTTTTGAATTTTATTATGGCTATTTGGTTAACTCTGTGCGCGGCAATTGTAGTTATAGCTTACCTGCTGGGTTCTTTTCCCACTGGCTACATTGCTGTGAAGCAGTTAAAAGGTATTGATATTCGGGCAGTTGGTTCAGGTTCCACTGGCGCCACTAATGTACTAAGAACCTTGGGGAAAGGGGCAGGAGCATTGGTTTTAGTACTTGATTCCTTAAAGGGAGTATTAGCGATCGCTCTAGTTTATTGGTTGTTCAAGTTTGAACCAGTTCAAAATTATATCCCTCCAACAGTAGATGCACAACTGTGGCAGCCGTGGGTAGTAACAATATCTGGGTTAGCTGCCATCCTGGGACATAGTAAATCAATTTTTTTGGGCTTTACTGGTGGTAAATCTGTTGCTATCAGCTTGGGGATTTTGTTGGCAATGAGTTGGCAGGTAGGTTTAGCAACAGCGGGTGTGTTTGCCGTTGTTGTGGCGATATCGCGGATTGTCTCTTTAAGTTCAATTGTAGGTGCGATCGCAGTTTCCATTTTCATGGTACTTTTGCATCAACCTTTACCCTATATTCTGTTTGGGATTGCTGGTGGGTTGTATGTGATTTTGCGCCATCGCGCTAATATTGAACGACTGTTTGCGGGAACGGAGCCAAAAATTGGGCAACCTGTAGCGACAGAACCCGAACAAACTGCATGATAGGTAAGCGAGAGCCAAACTCTTCTCTCAGAAGAGGAGAGCTTTTTCCAGTATTAATGTTTTAGGCTTACGAACGAACATTGCCTTTAATTAAACGGTGGAAAAGGCGGCAAGGCCACAAAAAAGCTCCACAAATACTGACTGAGGCGATGGCGGCCACAACTCGCCAACTTGAACTAGAGTCAGTTTCAGACTCTGAAGGATGAGCTTGTGTATTTTTAGCTAATTCTGGCATTGAATGAGATAGCTGACTGGCTGTACTCACCCCTTCAATCGCTGCTCCAATTAGATAAGCTACTAGGGCAATTACTAGCCAGTTATTCATAATATTCCACTGTTTCAACTCTGAGCGTATGCTTGGCAACCAGCAATCATTTTATTTTTTGGACTAATGATTGCCGCCTTGCCCTCAAGATAATCGACCTTCAGCCGTATCGCGAATTAGGGGCAGTTTCGATTTTATGTAAGTATTGAGAGTGCTATCTGACTGAGCATCAAGACCTTGCTTCGCTTTTAACTGCTGGAGAAGCAATTGTACTAAAGCAGCATCGTCAAACTGGAGCAGGGTGTTGACCTGGGTAGACTCGATTACAGCCCAAAGCTGTTGCATCATTTTTGCTGTCACCATGAGTCTGTAACCTCTTAAGCTTTTCTTTATATTTACACGAATTTGGAAATTGTGGTTAGTTTTTGTCTGAAGATTTATAAAGATATAGGCTAAAAATGCCTGAGTCAGTTAAATCTATTAAGTCATAGCGTTTTTCAATTAATTGAACTACTACACAACTGCCCACACGTTATCTTAACCGTGCCATCTAAAGAAATAAAACTGCCCAAAGACTTAAATCCTCCCTAACCGTTTTTTAGAAGACAGGGTGGTTTCATACAAGCAGAGAAAAACTAAAACTGGGTTTCAAAGCCTCTCCCCCACGAGGCTAGGGTGTACACACAAAGTCTGAAATAGCTGATTAACCAGGGTTTT
>CAXUOL010000580.1:0-4771 GCA_964252435.1 uncultured Nostoc sp. | reverse complement strand
GAAAATTCTACGCCAATGTAGCCGCCGCCAATAATTGCTAAACGTTTCGGCAGATAGGGTAGCTGAAACATCTCGCGGGATGTGATGGCGTATTCTATACCTGGGATATTGGGCTTGAGGGGTTGCCCTCCTACAGCAATTAAAATTTTGTCGGCTGTAACTTTGCGTCCATCAACATTGATCGTATGGGCATCGATGAAAGTGACATGTTGAGAAATTAATTCAATTCCAGCTTTTTGCAATTGCTGAAAATAGGATTGGTTAACGCTGTCAATATGCTGATGTACTGACTTAATAAATAATGTCCAGTCAAAGTATGTTTGACAGTCACTCCACCCATAACTGTGTGCGATTTGATTTTGCAGGGCGAAATCAGCAGCGTAGACAATCAGCTTTTTCGGAACGCAGCCGCGATTTACACAGGTTCCACCAATGGCTTCTTCTTCGGCAACAGCGACACGTACACCATAACTAGCCGCTTTTTTAGCTGCTGCCAATCCCCCAGGCCCAGCACCAATGACAAACAAATCATAATCAAATGTCATAAAAATCTGTTCCTTTTTCACTTTTTGGAAAGCAGAGCTATTTCATCCCTTATAGTGATTCATACAAAACTTAATCTACTGTCTTTGGGTGGACAATTTGGGATGAAATCAACCTAATATTTAGCAGATTGCCGCATTAATAGTATTAGATCGAAAAAAAACAGCGATCGCCCCATCATTGCTAAGTTACATGACATTTCGTTGTGGAACAGACAACATACTCATTCTACAAGAGGTCGATGTTGGCGATTGCTTTTAAATTGGCGTAGTCTATCGCCTAGTCGATTAAATAACAGCCTCATCTCCAGCATGATGTGAGTTAAATGCTGTTGTTAATATTACTTAAATTACGCATAACTTATTCTGACTAAAACTTGCGAATTTTTAATAAAAATTTTTGTATTTACGCTTTACAAGTATAAAATTATACTTTAATAGTATAAGCATGATAAAGGCGATCGCCCAATCCCGGAAAGATGAATGCGATCGCCCTTATGTCAGCCCTTTATCAGGAGACGATATAATCATGGCACAATTACCAGAATCCGCCCAATCAAAGTTAGAGCAGTTCTTGGGTGAAAATTTAGATACACCCACCCCCAAACAATCTCCTAAAGTGCGACTTCCTAAAAGAGAACCAATTAAGCATACGCTGATGGGTTCTTCCAAAGCCGTTACCAGTACAATTGAGCATTTGCACGTAATTGGCTACGCCAGTGTAGGAGACTGGAGTCCACTGGTACCAACTGGTAAACCAGATGAGGTAATGAGTATTTTAATCCGTCAGATTCTGATGCAATAACCTAAATGTAGAGACGTTGCATTGCAACGTCTCTTGTTTATGCATAGTAAAAATCTAATTTTGTGTTGATATTGTATACACAATAGCTGTATATTTATTATATGGAAAATCGAAACCGCGATATAACTATCAACATCCGCGCACATCAAGCGCAACGAGATTTGATTGATTTAGCAGCACAAGCCCTTGGTAAAAATCGTTCTGATTTTATGCTAGAAACAGCTTGCCGAGAAGCCCAAGCAGTTTTATTAGACCGTCGGCTATTTATGTTAGACGATGAAAAGTTCCAGCAGTTTATCGAAATACTGGATGCACCACCATCAGCTAATGAAAATCTGCGTCAATTGTTGAGCGAAAAAGCACCCTGGGATTAAGTGTGGTAAACGAGCAAAATCAAATATTACAGCCTCCTCAACCTATCAAACCAGAGCATCAGTTGATAGATTTTAATTCAGGTAATGCTGAATTAGATGATTGGTTGAAGAAACGGGCTTTGAAAAACGAGGATAGCGGTGCTTCGCGCACCTATGTTGTAACAGTTGAGCAAACAGTTATTGCTTATTATTGTCTTGCAAACGGCAGTGTGTTGAATGTCACTGCACCAGGTAGAGTCAGACGTAATATGCCAGATTCGATCCCTGTGATCGTGATTGGGAGACTGGCTGTAGATTGTAACTGGCAAGGAAAAGGAATTGGTCGTGCTTTAGTGCGTGATGCGGTACTTCGCACACTACAAGCTGCTAATATTGCTGGAATTAGGGCTATCCTCGTTCATGCTATTTCTGAGGAGGCAAAACAGTTTTACGAAAAATGTGGTTTTATTCCCTCTCCTGTTGCGCCAATGACGTTGATGGTTATGGTGAAAGATGCGAAAGTTGCTTTCGGATAGGACAGCGATCGCCCAATTATTACTAAGTTATATTACATCTTTTTGACAAATAACGTATCTTGCTATTTTTGCAAAACTTAGAAGTGCGATCGCAGTCCATGAGGCGTAGCCCATTGCCTAATTTGGGCAGCAGCCATACTAGAAAACAACTGGAAATGCGTTGGTTTGCAGATAATTATTGTCCCGATTCTAAGTATTTATTCTAGCCCCATAGGACCCATAGGAAAAGATACTCCTAAATGGTATATAGTCTTACCAACTGCTTATGCACTCACCTGTATAGTGCCTTTTCTTTTGGAGTGTTTACCCCTGAAGCCATCGAAGCAGGCAAGCCTACCGCTTTTACGATACGCTCCCTATGTATTAACTGGTATCTTTTGGAAACCAATTATCAATTTCATGGGGGGATTATTTAATTAACCATTTGGTAGTTGAATAGATGATGAGCGATCAAATTTTGGCGTTGTGCCTTTAAAAATTGCGATCGCTTCCAGCCGAGCGTAGGCGATCGCACTTTTGCTCCAAAGCATATAATATAACAGCCTAATCTTTAGTTACAACCTCACCTCAGACTAAAATAGTTATGGAAAAGCAACCTTGTAAATAAATTTATGAATGTGTTCTTAAATCCAGAGATAGAGCAATTCATCCAAACTCAAATAGAAAGTGGTAAGTATGCTTCGCCAGAGGAAGTAATTGTTGATGCTCTCAAGGTGTTTGCAGCAAAATGTCACATTGAAGCACCAGTGCAGGTAAAAACACCTGAAGAATTGGGGTGGCCTCCTGGTTTTTTTGAACAGACGGCTGGTTGTCTGCAAGATGATCCTCTGGTGAGATATCCCCAAGGTGAATATGAAGTGCAGGAGCCATTAGAGTGATTTATTTATTAGATACCAATTTCATCTTAGTTACCTACAAGAGGAGTGAATTTAATCGCGTGAATGGGTTACAAATTGAGGATTGGGAGGAAGAAGGTTGATAATTGAGTTAGTAGCTACGAATTACTACTAATCTGCTTCCACCACTTCTAATGTCAAAATTCCTTTTGGTTTATTCACAACCAACTGCATAATATCCAACCACAGTGAACCAAGCAAAATATCAGGTAGTTCTTCTCCTACATGAACAGAAATGATAAATTCTTTGCCAGCAACAATAACTTTTCCTTCATATAAATCAAAATACTCTAATCCTCTGGCAGTTTGCATCTCAATCTTAGGTATAACTATCGGCCAGTCAATAGCTTCCAAGTCTTGAGAATTAATCGCCAGCCATCCAGATGTAAAACCTGTATCAAGTATTGCTTCAACTTCAAATTGCTCACCATTAGCTACAACCAATTGTATTTCAAAGAACAATTCTCCATTGTTACCAAACTTGCCCGCAATCATATCGTGCCGCAGGCTCCAATTTCGTTAAGGCGAAAGATAGTAAGTTTCGCATCTGGATTAGTATATCGCGCGCGAATTTGCTGTAGCAAACCTTCTAGTTTCGCGTCAATCAGGTAGTTTTCGCTTTCTGCATCAATAGCGATAAACCAGTTGTAATGGTTGTCGATGAGTTGGGGACGAAGGCACTCAAAAATAGTACGACACCGCGCACCCAGTTCCTGACGTTGTGCTTGACGGAGATTTATTTCTTCAGGCGTGACGTTAGATTTTATCCATCCCCAACTTCGGCTTGTTTTTGATAATTGAGTCATATTGAATAAAAATAGATTAGAAGCAGTATTTTAATTATTGCGTGCTATTGTTGATTGTCTATAAAATATTGGAATCGCTTCGGCTAATCTAGCTAAATTTTGTAGTGACCCGTGCTACAAAGCGGTCTATTATGACCAAGGTTGGGACGGTCTACTACTATTTCTAAGATACAAGGTTGGGTTGAATGTAGTGAAACCCAACATCATCGTTTTGCGAGAGTCGAATTAACTGTTCGGTTTTGCAACCTACCAAGCTAGCTATCCGACTCAGTTTGATATTCGGAGGTTGTCGCCTTCCTCGCTGGTTCAGGTTTGGACTCCTTGGTGTACACTCAATAAATTTCCACTTACCGACTCTGACTTTGAGGAGTACTCACGCCACAGCCCCCGCAACCACCCGAAAACAGTTTCCTATGGGTTGTGGTGTCACTAAGAGTTTGATAATTTTGTAGCGATTTCGGAGAATTTCGCCTATTAGCATCAGGTTTACCCAACAGGAGGATGGATTACGTTAATTCTCCCAAATTTTACACCTATAGGACAATATCTAATACATTGGTGCGATTAGAGCGAAAACAATAGTTCCATTCCTCATCAATTTCTTAACTATGTTACTCTGTACCGAATTTTGGTGTTGTGGTTCTAAAAAAATGCGATGTCTACGACGGGCTGCGCCTACGCACATCGAAGACACCCTACTCTTACCCATCGCTGAAATAGAAAAACGACCATTCAAAAATTAAATCGCCTTCTTCTTTGCGTTAGGAAAAAATCAAAAAAAGGCGGGTGCGGGGATTGAACCCGCTAATCCCCACAATGGTGGAGACGTAACC
>CAXUOL010000579.1:0-4775 GCA_964252435.1 uncultured Nostoc sp. | reverse complement strand
CCGCTTCAATTTCCTCCCATAACATTTCACAAAACTCATCCCAACTGGGCGATTCTTCTGGTAGTGGAGCCTGTTTTATAGTACCCTTCTTGTACTTGAGGATTTCAGACACCTTTTGCCCAGCAAATCTATGTACGATTTCTCCCTCTCCTTTTAATTGAGTGGCTACTTTATTTTATAAAATAGCGATGCCTACGGCGGTAAACTACGCACGTTCTCAATTATCCATTAATTACATCAAAAAACTATTCCTGATAATGACTTCCTCCTTCTTCACTATCATCGGGTAAATCAATTTTTGGCTGTCTATAATTAGCCAAAGTCACCCCTTCTTCTAAATATACAGCAGAGTATTTACTCAACCCAATACGCTGTGCAGAGTAAATTCCTGAATGACCTGAAAATAAATAGCTCACTATACAGCCAATACCAATAAATACTCCCGATTCCAGACCAAATAGTTCAATTCCCATTAAGGTGGATGCCAAAGGTGTATTTGCTGCACCCGCAAACACACCCACAAATCCCATTCCTGCTAACAGTGGTGCAGGTAATGCTAAAAGCAACGATAAAGCATTACCTAAAGTTGCACCAATAAAAAATAAAGGTGTCACTTCCCCACCCTTAAAACCTGCTCCTAAAGTTAGAGCAGTCAGACCTAATTTTGCTGCAAAATCCCAAAGAGGTAGCTGAGTGAAAAAAGAATCAACAATAGTAGGGATACCAAGCCCAATGTATTTAGTTGTTCCACTCAACCCGACAATTGCTGCTATTATTGCACCGCCGATAAAAGGACGCAGTGGAGGATAAGATATTTTTGCTTTAAAGAAGTGACTAATTTGATGAGTTACTTTAGCAAATAATCTCGCGACAATTCCAAAAATTGCACCTGCAATAATAGCAGAAATCAATCCCCAAATTGTGAGCGTTGGTATAGAGGGAGCGTGTCGGTATGCTGTATGATGTAAACCTAATAGTAAGGTGACTTGATTTCCAACGATCGCAGCAATTAAAGAAGGAAAAAGAGCGTCGTAATGAATTTTACCAATCGCTAAAACTTCCAGACCAAATACAGTTCCAGCCAAGGGGGTGCCGAAAACTGAAGCAAATCCTCCACTGATACCTGCTGTTAACAAAATTCGTCGATTAGCCCCTTGAAAATGCAATATTTTAGTTAACTGGTCTGCTAGAGAAGCACCCATTTGTAATGCTGTACCTTCACGACCGGCTGAACCACCAAAAAAATGGGTAAGGTCTGTTCCTAGTAAAACAAGAGGAGCCATACGGAAGGGAATAATATTTTTAGGATTATGAATTTCTTCGAGTAAAAGGTTATTTCCAGCTTCTACAGTCCGACCAAATTGATGATAAATCCAGCCACTTAAGAAGCCACCAAGAGGAAGCAAGGCGATAATCCAGCGATGTGATTCTCGCCAATCAGTTGCCCATTCCAATGATGCTAAAAGAGCCGCAGAAGCAGTTCCAGCAAGAATGCCAACTACAAAAGAAATAGGCAACCACTTGATTATATGAGGTAAGGCAATAAATGGTTCAAACTGACGAAAATGTTTCATACCATGACTCCTTGAGGTGCGATTTGTAGACAGATACTTTCTACAGGAGAGTCAGGTAATGCATTTAGCCAAGCCCTACTCTCTCGCAGTTAGCAAGGAAAGTAGGAGCCATCAGCCTTCCAGAAGAGAGTTTTTCGCGCCAGAAAGGCGGTTTTGGCGAGCTCCATCGCCGTTAATGATTTAATTAATAATACCATTTTTGCTGTGGCTCAATATCTTTGGTATTCTACGATATAGATAAATAGTGTGTATCATTGGCGGTATTATATGCTGCCATCATCAAAAAATAATTACCAGCCTGTTAAAGATTCTCAGACAAAACTAGATCGGTTTTTAGTTTGTGGGCTAGGAAGTTTGGGTCAGCATTGTGTTGCAGTCCTAAAAGAGTATGGTGCTATTGTCAATGCTATCGATCAAGAACAACCTCAAAATTTGCAGGTATCAAATTTATCAAGTTTATTAGAACAGTTATTAATCGGAGATTGCCGTCAGTCTAGTGTTTTAGAACAGGCAAAGATTTCTCAATGCCGAACTGTACTTTTAGTCACTGGTAATGAGCGGGTAAATATAGAAGCTGCCTTTGCTGCAAGGCTTTTAAATCCTCAAGTTCGCTTGGTTGTACGTTCTGACAAACAAAATCTCAATGAACTTTTAAGTCAAACTCTTGGTAATTTTATTGCCTTTGAGCCAAATCAAATTTCCGCTTCTGGCTTTGCTGTTGCAGCCCTTGGAGATGATAATCTCGGATATTTCCAACTAGAGGAACGCCAATTTCGGGTGGTAAAGCGTCAGATTAAAATGAGTGATAACTGGAGCAATAAATGGCGTATACATGAACTAAATACTTTATATCGTCGGGTATTAAATCACGCTAATGATTCATCTCCCTTACCTGAAGAGTTTCATCAGTGGGAACCAGAAGCGACATTACACCCAGGTGATACGATTATTTATATCGAAGTTACAGAGCAGCTTAAAAGTTTGAAACAACTTGCTACTGTGCGTAAGTACAACTGGCAGCAGTTATGGCAAGAAATTATATTAGGCAGAGCTGGGAATAATTTCAAACAGAAAATAGCATATCTCTTGCGAAGATTCTATCGTTATCAGAGTTTGCGGGTGGCAATTATCTGTGGAATTACAGTACTTTTTCTTTGGTGTTTTGGAACAATTATTTATATCTTAAATTATCCTGGAAGTAACATAATAGAAGCATTTTATGCTACTGTTGTCTTGCTTTTGGGAGGATACGGAGATATATTTGGCAGTGTGAATTTTAAAACGCCACCAGAGCCAGCGCAAAATATGCCAGGGTGGTTGCGGTTGTTTAGCCTCGCATTAACTTTAACGGGTATCGGTTTTGTTGGGGTTTTATATGCATTGCTAACTGATGCTTTGTTAAGTTCAAGGTTTAAGTTTTTCAATAGTTTTCAGCCATCAATCCCTGAAAAAGATCATGTTGTACTTATTGGATTAAATCGAGTCGGTCAGCGAGTCGCAACTTTGTTGCAAGAATTCAAGCAACCTTTGGTAGGTATTAGCAACACAGCACTAAACGCCGATTTTCTCAACAAAATACCACTGATTATTGATAATATTACCGATGCTCTAAGCAAGGTGAATCTCGCTAATAGTAAAAGTGTCGTTGTCGTTACGGATGATGACATGGAGAATTTGGAAATAGCTTTGATGGCATACGCTAAGAGTCCGACAACTCGTGTGATTATTCGGACTTACGACCAATACTTTCGTGATAACGTAGCACGATTGTTTCCTTATGCTCAAGTTATTTGTACATCTGCTATTTCAGCAGAAGTATTTGCTGCTGCGGCTTTTGGAGAAAATATTCTTAGCTTGTTTAACTTTGATACTCAAGCAATTTTGGTAGTAGAGTACATGATTGAGGCTGGAGATACACTAAATGGATTACTATTAGCTGAGGTTGCTTATGGTTATGGAGTTGTACCAATTTTATATCAAAGCTTCAAGCGATCGCCTGTTAAGTTAATGCCTGCCGATCATACACAACTTGCTGTTGGCGATCGCTTGATTGTTCTAGCAAATAGCAATAGCCTCCAGCGGATTGAGCGAGGTGAAATGTTTCCTCGAACCTGTCTTGTACAAATCGAAAAAGTTTTAGCTCAAGATGCTATTTTTGATGGTGCAAATGAAATAAGTATAATATCGGGATGTAGCATCGGTACAGCTAGAGAGTTAATGCATAATTTGCCTGGACTGTTACCAGTAACATTATATAAACAACAAGCTTTGTTACTAGTGCGAAGGCTCAGTAAATTAAGAGTTACAGCCCGGTTGAAATCATTTGTTGAGGATACAGATTAAAATAATATTTCTATAGATAGATGCACTTTTAGTATCTATAGGTATTAATTTTATGATTAAGTTAGTATTACTAAAACTTAAGTAGGAAAACCGTACTTATCTGATAGGTTTTCTGTACCACATATCAAAGTTTAGCTGGATAAAATCAAAATATAGCTGAAGTAATGCTGTTTTCTCAAAAATTTACACAGCATTAGCAGGAGAGCAAAAACATGACAAATCAATTGAAAACGGCTGCAATGCTTGCTGCGTTAAGTGGTCTTTTGATAGCAATTAGTTATTGGGTAATTGGCGGTTCTACTGGTTTGATTATCGGGATTGGCTTGGCAGCAGTAACCAACCTGTTTTCTTGGTATCAATCAGATAAAATTGCTCTAGCAGTATACCAAGCGCAACCGGTGAGTGAAAGCGAAGCACCAGGACTTTATCGGATGGTGCAGAGATTGAGCGATCGCGCTAACATTCCCATGCCTAAAGTTTATATCGTTCCAAGCCAAGGTGCTAACGCCTTCGCTACAGGGCGCGATCCCGAACACGCTGCTGTGGCTGTCACTGAAGGTATTCTAAATATATTGCCAGAGGATGAACTCGAAGGTGTTATTGCCCACGAGCTAACCCACATTATTAATCGTGACACTCTCACCCAAGCTGTTGCTGCTACTGTGGCTGGTGCGATCTCATTCCTAGCCCAAATGGTTAGTTACAGCCTATGGTTTGGCGGTGGTTCACGAGATGACAACAGAGGTGGAAATCCAATAGGAGTTTTATTAACAGTTATACTTGCGCCAGTGGCTGCGACAATCATTCAGCTAGCAATTTCGCGCACACGAGAATTTTCTGCTGATGCAGGTTCTGCTA
>CAXUOL010000578.1:0-4791 GCA_964252435.1 uncultured Nostoc sp. | reverse complement strand
AACTTCAGTCTGAACTTATTCAAGCAGTTGAACTTCGCCGCAACTTTGCGATTATATCTCACCCCGATGCTGGTAAAACTACACTAACTGAAAAGCTACTACTGTACGGGGGTGCAATTCACGAAGCTGGGGCAGTCAAAGCGCGACGGGCACAGCGAAAGGCAACTTCTGACTGGATGGCGATGGAGCAACAACGGGGCATTTCTATTACCTCCACAGTGTTGCAATTTGAATACCGGAATTGTCAAATTAATTTATTAGACACTCCCGGACACCAAGACTTCAGTGAAGATACTTATCGCACCCTCGCCGCAGCCGATAATGCCGTGATGTTGATTGATGCGGCAAAAGGTTTGGAACCCCAAACGCGCAAATTGTTTGAAGTGTGTAAGTTGCGAGGTATCCCGATCTTTACATTTATCAACAAGCTTGATCGCCCAGGAAGAGAACCTCTGGAATTGTTGGATGAAATTGAGCAAGAATTGGGATTGCAAACCTATGCGGTAAATTGGCCGATTGGTATGGGCGATCGCTTTAAAGGTGTCTTTGACCGACACAAGCAACAAATTCACTTGTTTGAACGCAGCGCCCACGGTAGCCGAGAAGCCCGTGATACGATAGTGGAATTAGGCGATCCGAGAATAGAAGAACAGCTAGAACAAAATCTGTACTACCAACTGAAAAACGATCTAGAACTGTTAGAAGGAGTTGGACCAGAGCTAGATTTACAGTTGATACACGAAGGCAAAATGACGCCTGTGTTCTTTGGTAGCGCCATGACTAACTTTGGGGTCGAGTTGTTCCTCAAGTATTTCCTCGATTATGCCCTCAAACCCGGTTCTCATGTCAGCAGTGTTGGCGAAGTTCCCCCTACATACCCGGAGTTTTCGGGGTTTGTCTTTAAACTGCAAGCGAATATGGACCCGAAACACCGCGATCGCGTCGCATTTATCCGGGTTTGCACTGGTAAGTTTGAAAAAGATATGATGGTGAATCACGCTCGCATTGGTAAACTCATCCGTCTATCTCGCCCGCAAAAACTCTTTGCTCAAGAGCGAGAATCGATTGATGTGGCTTATCCTGGCGATGTGATCGGTTTGAATAATCCCGGTGTTTTTGCGATCGGAGATACAATTTACACGGGACAAAAGCTCGAATATGAGGGGATTCCGTATTTTTCGCCGGAACTGTTTGCATCTTTGAGGAATCCCAACCCCTCGAAGTCTAAACAATTCCAAAAAGGCGTAGCGGAATTGCGAGAAGAAGGTGCTGTGCAAATTATGTATTCAATTGATGAAGCCAAGCGCGATCCAATTTTGGCGGCGGTGGGTCAGTTGCAATTCGAGGTGGTACAGTTTCGCTTACAAAATGAGTATGGTGTAGAAACCATATTAGATGTATTGCCTTACAGTGTCGCCCGTTGGGTTGAGGGTGGTTGGGAAGCATTAGAAAAGGTGGGACGAATTTTCAATACCACTACAGTTAAAGACAGTATGGGACGGCCAGTGTTGCTATTCCGTAATGAATGGAATTGTCAACAGTTATTAGGCGACCATCCAGAGTTAAAATTAAGCGCGTTGGCAGAGCCCGCCGTAGGCATCGCCCCAGTATTTTCTAGTCAACAACCAGTGGAGGAATGAAGAAGAATACAGAATTCAGAATCCAGAATTCAGAATTAGTCCTAATAAAAGAGCCAACTGAATTCTGAGGACTGACGTCTTGATTCAATCTTTATCGTTCACTTGACAAACAAAACTTGAGCGCGGTTGATTTCCACGGCATCCGAGGTTCGCGCTTTTGCACAAACGTGGATCATTTAGAAGAGATTGGAGTGCCAGAATTTGTATGCCTTCACATGCCAAACCTTCTTTGGAGGCTGGTTTAGTTGCCCTCAAGCAGGGAAATTACCAAACAGCGATCGCCCAACTAGAACCTATTGCTAGCAGCCAAAGCAATGCGACTGCTAGCTTACAAGCCCAGGTTGGTTTAGTGATGGCTTATGCTCGCACTGGCGAAGTTCCCAAAGCGATCGCTATTTCCCAAAATCTCATTGAGAGTAACAATCCGCAAGTTCAAGAGTGGGCAACACGCGCTCTCGAACACCTGACAAAACGTAAAAAATCCGATCAAGAATCAAAAAAAGTCGAAACTGGATTTGTTGCCTTTGAGAATTCAACCCCAGATTCAACCTCCGTTTCTCCCCCAGAAACTCCTACTTTAGAGGAAAAGCCGAACAACGATCAAGTAATAGAAACCAAAAGCGACGACATACCACCGATGGTGCCACTAGTGAAACTCAAAGCTACATTAGCGACACCGCTACCACCACCATCGGCTGCACCCCTAAGCGGGTTCATGGGTTCCGTTACCCGCACCCAAGCCAAATTATTCGGCGTTATTTATTGGCGACAAGCACAACGCGCCAGAGCATGGCAACCACTACGTAAACCAAAATTAATTCCCTTGCGGCTACTGTCCGCCGGAACATTCATCGCGCTGTTTTGGGTGATCCGAGAAATCCTTAAGTTAGCACTGGGATTTATCAACCAGACTTTAGTCAAACTACCTTATCTGGAACCGATACAACTTTTATACCATGACCCGACTCAACTGTTGCTAATAGTCTTGGTGATTTTAATCGGAGTATCACCTTGGTTGCTGGATCTGCTACTGGCGAACTTGTATGGTCAGCAAGAATTTGCGAAAGATGTATTGAATACTCATAGCCGCGAAGCTGTTCGGGTACTACAACGTTGTTGCCAACAGCGGCACTGGCCGTTACCCAAACTGCGGATTTTACCAACGGCTGCACCAATTATCCTGACTTATGGTAGTTTACCACGTAATGCCAGGATTGTTGTCAGTCAAGGGCTATTAGAGCAGTTGGCAGATGATGAAATCGCCATTATTTACGCCACGCAGCTAGGGCATATTGCTCACTGGGATTTTGCTGTAATGTCTTTGTTGTTGCTGGTGACACTACCAACTTATCAGCTATATCAGCAAGTGTCGAAGTTGGCAGACAAAATATCAGCGAAAATTTGGCGCTGGCCGATGACAATTCTGGCGAGTCTAATTTATGGAATTTGGTGTTTGCTGACTGGAACTGGATTGTGGTTGTCGCGGTTGCGGCTTTATTATAGCGATCGCATTGCTGCTGAAATTACTGGTAATCCCAATGCTCTGATTCGCGCTTTACTCAAAATTGCCATTGGCATTGCCGCTGATATCCAAAAACAAGAACACACCAGTTGGCAACTGGAAAGCTTAAATCTTTTAACACCAATCAGCCACCAACAGAGTTTGTCTTTGGGTACTATTGCCAGTAATCTATCTTTTGAATCCTTTTTGAAGTGGGATATTGCCAATCCCTATCGCCGATGGTTTACGATTAATAATAGCCATCCTTTAGTGGGCGATCGCCTCGAACGCCTCTGCCAAATAGCCCGTCACTGGCATCTAGACACCGAACTACATTTTGCTAGCGTTCCATCAAAGGTTAAGCGTCAGTCTTTTCTATTACAAGTCGCTCCCTGGTTGGGAATTCCTCTAGGGGTTCTGTTTGCAGCTTTCGTCTGGCTAACCTGGCAACTGGCATTCACACTCAAGTTTTTAAATCTAAAGTGGATATATGAAGATTGGTCTTTCATTACAGGCTGCCTTCTGATTGGCTTTAGCATCGGTACTGTGATGCGGATTAATTCTTTCTTCCCCGATATTAAACCTGCCACCGTACAAACTGACGGCAGCTTACCCAACTTGTTAGCTGACCCTTCTGCCTTACCTATTGATAGCGTCAGCGTGCGTCTTGTGGGTAAATTATTAGGTCGTCAAGGCACTAGCAACTCCCTAGCGCAAGATTTAATCCTTCAATCCAGCGCCGGTTTGGTGAAATTACACCATATTTCTTGGCTAGGACAGTCAGTCAATCACCAAGATCTAATCGGGCGGCAGATTATCGTCACAGGTTGGTTCCGGCGAGGAGCAACACCTTGGATCGATATCCAAACCCTAGAAACTCAAAGTGGTAAAACCATTCATAGCGCTCATCCAATTTGGTCTACTTTTTTGGCTGTTGCAGCACAGGCTTGGGGCGCATACGTCTTTCTCACTGGTTAGTCATTGGGCATTGGGCATTATCAAAAGATAAATTGGAATGTAAAGAAAAGTTGCAGGTTTCCTTAACAAGTGTTACATTTATTTACACAAACAAGAGCAACCGACATAACTCAGCATCACCGCTTAGTTGTGGATTCAGGTGCTTTTTCCCCGCTCTCTACCTTTTTCTCCTCCCAACACAGCAGCAAATTAACCAGCCACTGGCTGGTTTTTGTTTCAAAATATGCTCACTTGAATAAAAAAATGTGTTTTATGTTACGATGCAGTAATACTAATGTCGGAAATGTATGCGCTAAACTAGCTACGTAGAAAATACCGTGGTAATGTAAGGAATGGTATTTGATTCTGCGAATAAGGGCATAGAAGAAAGCGTGTACTTTAGCAGGCAATAGGCTATTAAATTTACAATTCTTAGAATTAAGGTGTTATTAGCTCACCATAGTGTGGGCCTTTAGATTAAACAGGCTTGATCCCGACGAAAAACTGTATTGTTGTATAGGTTGACAGTTTCGAGCAAAAAAATTGGTTTATGGCAGTCTTGGTCAATAGCATCTATTTAAAAGCTAAAGCTAAATGATTGTTTTCTTGCCTTGCCATGTTCATTCAACTCTGGAGGTATAGTTCATGTCCGTTCGCCTATATATAGGTAATTTGCCAAAAGAAGAAATAGAT
>CAXUOL010000577.1:0-4794 GCA_964252435.1 uncultured Nostoc sp. | reverse complement strand
GGAGGGAACTAGATTTCTTTTTTCCCCCCAATGCATCGGGGGGATTAAGGGGGGTCATTTACACCGTAGCCTGTTATGAGAGAGGCTTGGAATCTTACTCCCTTTCCCTTCTAGGGAAGGGGTTGGGGGTTAAATCTCTATTTGACTCAACCCAGAAGCACTATATATGACTTGGCTAACAGTCATTATGTAGTTACTAAAACCTTTGCAGGCTTACCTATTGGGTCGCAGCACTCTATAGCGGTATGATACTTTTTTCGGATGGGTGTCTTACCTTTCCCTTGTATTTTGAGGCAGGCAAAGAAAGATGCACACTATACAAGATTCATCCCTTAATTCAGCAGTCCCGGAAATAATAACTATGCTATCTATACAGTTACTACACTCTCTAGATGCGAAAGTTGGGGAATTTCTGCCACAAGCGCTTTGCCGATTTCTAGAGAAGATGTGGCAGCAGGAGAAGGAGCATTGCAAACATGAATGGAGTTTTGACCAGAAACAATCAAAAAGTCGTCTACAAGCTTGCCATCATTCATTAAGGCTTGAGCGCGGACTCCTGCATGGGTGGGAACTAAGTCTTCTGCTTGCACTTCGGGAATTAGTTTTTGTAAACTTCTGGTGAAGGCTGCTTTGCTAAAAGAACGAATGATTTCTTGAATGCCTTCAGGCGCGTGTTTAGCTGCTAACTTCCAGAAACCGGGATAGGTGATGACTTCCAGAAAATCTCGTAAGTCAAAGTCGGTTTTTTTGTAACCTTCGCGTTTGAGGGATAGAACCGCGTTTGGCCCTGCATGGACGCTACCATCAATCATCCGGGTAAAGTGGACACCCAAGAAGGGGAAATCTGGATTGGGAACTGGGTAAATCAGTGTCTTGACCAGATAGCGTTTTTCTGGGGTGAGTTCGTAGTATTCTCCCCGGAATGGGACAATTTTGGCTTGGGGTTCAACTTGACCTAGTTTGGCGGTGCGATCGCTATGCAATCCAGTACAATTAATTATAAAGCGGGTTTCAAAGTTACCTTTGTTTGTTTCCAGTACCTGATTTTTACCACTTGGAGAGATTTTCAGGACTTTTGTATTCAGGTGCAAATCTCCACCCTGCTGTTGAATAAGCTGGGCATATTTCAAACAAACTTGCTTGTAATTAACAATCCCAGTTGAGGATACCCGAATTCCACCTACACATTTTACGTGAGGTTCAATTTCCCTGACTTCTTCGGGGCTAATTCTCTGGACTTCTATGCCATTGTCTAAGCCGCGTTGGTAGATATTTTCTAAGCGTGGTAGTTCTTGTTCTTCAGTTGCAACAATTACCTTACCACAAACTTCATGGTCAATTCCATGCTCTTGGCAGAATTCTACCATTGAACGAGAACCATCACGACAAAATTTAGCTTTGAAACTCCCTGGTTTGTAGTAAATACCAGAATGAATTACCCCGCTATTATTGCCAGTTTGGTGAAATGCCCATTGACTCTCTTTTTCTAGTACTAAAATACGGGCATTGGGATAGCGTTTTCCTAAAGCCAACGCTGTCGAGAGTCCAACTATTCCCCCACCTATAATCGCAAAATCATACATTAGTATTATCGCACTTCAAATTACAGTAAATCTATAAAGTCATTTGTCACTTGTACTGAGCGTAGTCGAAGTATTTGTCATTTGTCATTTGTTATTTAACTCCTAACTCCTGACTCCTAACTTTTCTCTTACCATACCTTCCAAGGAGCCTGATTGTTTTTCCACAGCCCTTCAAGATAGTTTTTATCGCGTAAAGTATCCATCGGTTGCCAAAACCCATCATGTTTAAAAGCAGATAGCTGTTCCATATCAGCTAGCTTTTCTAATGGCTCTTGCTCCCATATTGTAGAGTCATCAGCAATTAAGTTGATTACTTCTGGTTCTAACACAAAATAACCACCATTAATCCAAGCTCCATCACCTTCCGGTTTTTCCCGAAAGCTGGTGATTTTAGTTTGCTCATATCCTAAAGAAATAGCACCAAAACGTCCGGCTGGTTGAACAGCGGTAAGTGTTCCTAAGCTACTTTGTTCTTTGTGAAATTTAATTAGCTCAGTGATATTAATATTACTGACACCATCACCATAAGTAAAGCAAAAAGTCTCGTTACCAAGATGTTCGCTGATTCGCTTTAAGCGTCCGCCTGTCATTGTATTATCACCCGTATTTACTAAGGTGACACGCCAGGGTTCTGCATAACCAGAATGCACGTTCATCTGGTTAAAGCGCATGTCAAAGGTAACATCTGACATGTGTAAGAAGTAGTTAGCAAAATACTCTTTAATGATATAACCTTTATAACCGCAACAAATGATGAAATCATTAATGCCGTGGGCAGAGTATGTTTTCATTATGTGCCAGAGAATTGGCTTACCACCAATCTCAACCATCGGCTTGGGTCTAATACTGGTTTCTTCACTGAGGCGTGTACCAAGACCTCCAGCCAAAATCACCGCTTTCATGCAATTACCTCGGAGATTTGTAGGGATATGATTATTTGACTTTTTCGAGATGAAGAGGATGCACTTCAAGGGAGAAAAATGTATTTCTGATTTCTGTTTCTCCGTCAATAATCTAACCGTAATTTCTGATGAAATTATAAAGGTAAGATAAATTAAAATCTTTTCTATATAAAAGCTCTATGAATATCTATAAATACAGAAAGAAATTACTCAATGAAATAAAAATATTACCTAAAAAATAACTAGGGTTAGCACCAGCTAACCCTAGTCAGGCTTGATTTGTTCAATCAAAACCAATAATATGCTAGTAACAAAACTTACTTGTTTCTAGTTAGTTTTTTCCATGTTACTTGAGCCTTGGAATAAAGGGTCACATTTGTTTTCGATGACTACACACATATTACTGAGTGCTTGTTGATAATTATCCATGTCATCTTGCTCAAGAAATATTTTGGCAGATGCCTGTATATCTTCGACAGCTTTCGTCTGGTTTTTGTTAGCTTCACTACCGCCATATTGTGCCAGTTCATAGCGAACCATACCCCGTTTGAGATATGCTTTTGCTAGTTTAGGGCTTAGAGTTAATGCTTGGTTAAAGTCAGCGATCGCTTGATTATATTCTTGCTGATAATTGCTACTATATTGAGCAATTTGATAATAGACAACACCTCGCTGGAAGTAAGCTTCGGCTTTGGAGACATTAAGTTTTATTGCCTGAGTAAAATCTGCGATCGCTTTTTTGTAAACTTGTTGAGATTCGCCGCTATATTTAGCCATTTGGGCGCGGACAATCCCCCGTCTGACATAAGCTTCAATTTCATTATTATCCAGACCAATGGCTCGATTATAATCAGCGATCGCTAGATTATATTCTCTATCAGGATCGTTGCTATATTCAGCGAGCATATAGCGGGCATTACCCCGATTTACCAGAGCTTTGATTTGATTGGGATTGATTTTCAGAGCTTGGCTATAATCTGTAACTGCTCCTTCATAGTCTTTCAGGTTATAGCGGGCATTACCACGATTGACAATTGCTCTAGCATGTGTAGGTTCTTGTTCAATTGCTTGGCTAAAATTGACAATTGCTTTGTCATAGTCTCGCTCTTTATAAGCAATATAACCTTGCTGATAAGAATCAGCGAAGCTGAGTTTATTATTTGTCTTAGGAGACTTGATTGTTTGTTGAGTGTAAGCATTTTGGGAAACCAACGGCTGAGTAAATTTAATCATTACGTCTGCATATCCCAATAAACCAAAACCTAGCAAGCAACAAATAATCGGGTACAACTTTGACTTTTTGGAAGGTTTATATGAACCGCTGGGAGTCATTGGCTGCCAGTAATTAACTAGCTGCTGCGGTGACATGGCTGGCTGGGGAAAATGCGGTGTCTGAGTGTAGCGCTTCCTCGCTTTGATTCGCGGTTGGAGATGTTCTCTAGCTTCTATAGCCCGATGTGATGGAAAGGGGTCGCGTCCACCTAATCGCACGGTACGTTCGCACCACGGACAGCTACGCATGTGGTTGTTGTAGCGATGCTGGGGATTTGTTGTGCAGGTAATTAGGGAATCTTCGGCTTCAGCGATTGCTGAGAGCCAAGTCTGGGCACTGGGGCGCAGTTGTGGATTGTTGTGACCTTCTTCAAAACAACGGACAAATAGTTCCTGTAAGCTGGGATGGAGAATTTCCCAAGGGGGGGCAATGGGTGTCGGCAGGTAGGGTACGTAACGCTTTTCGCTGTAAGTGAAATGACCCGATGCAATGCGTGCTTCGTAAGGTGGTGGCTCAATCGCACCTTGAAAAATCCCCGAAAATGGGTGGGTGCCTTCCATTAAGAGTTGAAATACTAGCACCGCTAACCCAAATAAATCGTGAGAGATTTCGCGATCGTGCTGGGCAAAAGTTTTATTCTGTAGTTCTGGTGGAGTAAACTCTGGTTTACCTACTGGGCAGCGATAAACAACATTGCTGTTTGGGTCGGTTACTTGGAAAGAGTCTGTGTCTATCAAAGTCACCAGTGCTGTATCACTGACGAGGATATTAGACTCGTTCACATCACCAATGCAATATCCACTAGCGTGCAAAGCAGCAAAAGCCGCCGCCAGGTTACGAGCCGTGCGGAGCAGGTACTGATAGTTGAATAAGGGGCAGTGTTGCCGACGGGTTCTGGGGTTGTAAAAGTCGATGATTGGACGCATCCCCTGAATACGTGGCATCAAAAAGCCCAGGATGCTATTTTTGCCATCTGCCGCCCGTAATAAATCCTCTGGCCAAGCGATAGAGATATGCCCTAAACTCGCCGTCGGGT
>CAXUOL010000576.1:0-4804 GCA_964252435.1 uncultured Nostoc sp. | reverse complement strand
GTTGCTTCCATCAGTTGCATCTACGGTTTAGGAATGCCAGCAGAATATCTGAAAGCTGCCATCCCCCTTCAGATAGGCATGGAAGTAAATCAACGCCAAATTTTACGGGATTTGGCAAATGTTCAATATAGCCGCAACGACATAGAAATGGGTCGGGGAAAATTTCGCGTCCGTGGTGATGTTTTAGAAATTGGCCCAGCTTATGAAGACCGAATTATTCGCGTCGAATTCTTTGGTGATGAAATTGACGCGATTCGCTATATTGACCCAGTAACAGGGGAAATTCTCAAAAGTTTGTCAGCGGTAAATGTTTACCCTGCACGTCACTTTGTCACCCCAGAAGAACGGTTAGAAGTCGCTTGTCATGACATTGCAGCCGAATTAAAACAGCAAAAACTAGACTTAGAACAAGCAGGCAAATTATTAGAAGCGCAACGTATAGATCAACGTACACGCTATGACCTAGAAATGCTGCGCGAAGTAGGTTACTGCAATGGCGTCGAGAACTATTCCCGTCACTTAGCAGGAAGACAAGCTGGAGATCCACCAGAATGTTTAATTGATTATTTTCCTAAAGATTGGCTATTAATTATCGATGAATCTCACGTTACCGTCCCCCAAATTCGCGGGATGTATAACGGCGACCAAGCGAGAAAAAAAGTTTTAATCGATCATGGATTTCGTCTTCCTAGCGCTGCTGATAACCGTCCATTGAAAGCCGAGGAATTTTGGCAAAAAGTAAATCAGTGTATTTTTGTTTCAGCAACTCCCGGAAATTGGGAAATAGAAATTTCTGAAGATCATGTAGTTGAGCAAGTAATTAGACCAACTGGGGTGGTTGATCCAGAAATCTCCGTGCGTCCCACAGAAGGACAAATTGATGATTTGTTGGGAGAAATTAAAGATAGAGCCGACCGCCATGAACGAGTGTTAATTACCACATTAACCAAACGCATGGCGGAAGATTTAACCGAATATTTGCAAGACCACGGTATAAGAGTACGGTATTTACATTCCGAGATTACTTCTATTGAGCGCATTGAGATTTTGCAGAACTTGCGTGAGGGTAAATTTGATGTTTTGGTTGGTGTGAATTTGCTGCGGGAAGGTTTGGATTTACCCGAAGTTTCCTTAGTGGCAATTATGGATGCAGATAAAGAAGGTTTCCTGCGAACTGAGCGTTCCTTAATTCAAACTATTGGTAGAGCCGCGCGTCACATTCAGGGGCAAGCGATTTTGTATGCTGATAATCTCACAGGTAGCATGATTAAAGCTATTGATGAGACAGACAGGCGGCGTGGTATTCAAACAGCACATAATCGACTGCATGGGATTACACCACAACCAATTGTGAAAAAATCGAGTAATGCGATTTTGGCTTTTTTAGATGTATCTCGGCGATTAAATGCAACTGATTTGAAAGTTGTAGATGAGCATCTAGATGAACTGCCATTAGAACAGATTCCCCAATTGATTACGCTGTTAGAAGCACAAATGAAAGAAGCGGCGAAGAAACTGGAATTTGAAGAAGCGGGGAAATTGCGCGATCGCATTAAACATCTGCGGGATAAAATGTTAGGACGTTAACGTGAATCTTATGCTGACCAATATTCGCCTAATTAGTGTTTAAGAATATCACAAAATGGCGGAAACGGGGATTTTTCATCCTGTAGCTTTTGGTGATTGTGCGATCGCTATTCGGGAATTATTGCGGAAAGTTTAGGAGGCGATCGCCAGAAAGCATTTGCGGGATAAAATGCTGGGATATGGTTGGGGTATTTAGCATATAGCTTTTTAGCAGAATATAATGGAGCGTGGAAAAATGACAGATGCTGATAAAGGGAAGGCACAAGGAAATTTACTCTCATTGCCCTACCGAGACAGGCAGTTGGTTGCTGTCATGCCACAACGAGAGAGTGAAAGTACTATTGAGCGGCTAGAGATACCACTCAGCGCCTACTTCGTTGGAAACTCCTTGAATCCATTTAGTGTGTTCACAAAGGACTATTGGGTTGACTATCCTAAAAGAATGAACCTTCGGGATACAAAAAACTGGGGAATTATTGGATATGCTATAGATAAAGTAAAAAATGAGATTAAAGAGGGCAAAGAAAGACCAGATCAAAACCTTACTAGAAACCTTTTGAGAGTTCCAGCAGATATAGCGGAACTTACCTTTAAATTCCCGCCTGGTCATCCCTTGTACAACACAGTATATGTTGGGCATCCCTTGAAGCCCTCTGTTTATACTCCCCTAGCTAGCTTTCACCACTTTCTCTTTGAAGAAAAGTTCAATGAACTCTTGAAACTTTTGTGGAGCCTATCAGCTACGAAAGTAACCATTAATTATGTTCGTGGCTATCGTAACGCCTTTGATGGTAGTGCAGGGCTTTCAATACCCGCAGAAATACCAGCTAAAGTTGGAGCATCCTTTGAACGTAAGGTATCAAACCATTCAGAAGCTACCCTCGAAGCTTTTTTCAATCCAGTAGGTAGTCCCCGCATCCCAGAAATTATGGCATGGTATACCTACGAGCCTACGTGGCAAAAAATTGCGGAAGCTCGCTTAACCGCAGGTTTGAAAGCAATTGACGTTGAACTACGCTATGACGATGATTTTGGAGTAAACAGCGAAGTTGCAACTACACTGCTTGAAACTGGTTTTAAAATTGGCGGCGATTTCCAAAAGCACGAGCAAACTTCGTGGAAGTTTCATAGCTCTTTTGCATAACATTTAGGGCAATGTTTTTTCATGCAAGGCTGTTGTTGTCTAAAGTTATAAGCAATCCCAGCATAACAAGTCAAATACAGCGGAGCCGCTGGTGCTGAGTTCGAGGTTATTTGCCACCGCTGATTTGAGCCGTTAGGTGACTTAGGTTATCTGTTGAGGCATGACTGGAAAGTTTTGTTTTCCAGGCGATCGCCTAATTTGCTACACATCTGAAAAGCATATACCACTTCTAACCAGCATCACCGCCTACAAGGATACCGATCCACAATTGGTACAATTTCCCTGCTTAATTATCGAAGTGCTATCACCTTCAACAGAAGCAGCCGATAGGGGGAAAAAGTTTGCCAAATATCGCCAATCTCCAACCTTGCAAGAATATGTCTTAGTACAAGTAGCTCAATCGGGTGTAGAAGTGTTTCGGCGCAACGAACAGGGGAAATGGGTGCTGTCAGAGTATAGTTTGGATGAGAGATTGCGACTGGAATCTGTAGATGTAGAAATAGCGATCGCCCATTTGTACCGACAAGTGCAGTTTGAAACCGAAGTAACAGATGCGTAGCATTGCTAACAAAGCAGAAGAAATAGCAAAAAAGGCAATGTTAGAAGTCCTTTACCATAACTTACCTAAAGTTAGTAAGATGTATGAGGCAACAATTGACATTGTATTTCCAAATTTCTCTGAAATTCAAAAAGCTATATCAATAAGGCACGATTTAGTACATAGAAATGGAAAGACAAAAGAGGGCAAAGAGATTATTATTGATGACATGATGGTTGATGATATTATCTCTAAAGTAGAAAGCTTCATTACTGAAATTGACCAAAGATTGAATGAGAAAGATAACCTGAATGCTTAATTTATTTACTATTAAGAAAATCAAGACCACCCTCGTAATTTTTTGTGTACCTGTGATAAATACCACATATAATCATAAATCTTGTAATTATCGGCAGCTTTAACTATATATTCGTGAGCTAAATCAAGATTGTTTTCAACTTCGTAATATAATCCCAAATAAAGATGACTGTAAAAATTTCCCTTTATCCCTTCTGATCGACCAACAGTTAAAACATCATCTGGTGTATAATTACCCGCATACAAATCATATACGCACTGCATAATACGTCGAGGGTCATTTTTCACAGTTAATAAAGAATTACGCGCCTCTGCAACACCTAACGAACGAGCTATGCAGAGATATCGCCATACTGTTTCTTCTACATCTTGAGCATTCACTGTCAAATCTATTTCAAATTGTTCAGCGCCCTCAGCAAATCTTTCTGCATAATAATACGATAATCCCCGTTGCCAGAGGTAGGGTTTGATACGGGCGTCTAATTGTTCTGCCATATCAAAATCTTGAATAGATTCATTAATCTTGGCTAGTTGAAAGTTAAGCATGCCTCGACGAATGTAAGCATTGGGATTTTTCGGCTGATTGCGAATGGTTTCGTTCCAGCGCTGGAGTTGATTTTCCAGAGAATTTGAAAAAAACATGAGTTTGCCTAGCTAATATGCATTAAATAGAATATTTTCAGGCTTGGAGAGGACTCGTCAACCCCTAAAATGAGTCAAGCAGCACTTTACTCTAAATGTACGTTTATTACACGATCGCTGGCTCATACATCACATAAATACTAATTATTTACTTAGTAAAAGCAAGATCCATCCACGAGGTAGAAGAAACTACTTACCAAATTCAGTATTGTGAAATTGCTGTCTTACAATCAGGAAAAAACGCTCGTGGTTCCCATTAGAGATAATAATCCGACAACAATCACGCCTTATGTAACTTATGGGCTGATTGCTGCCAACGTCCTCGCTTTTCTTTATGAAGCAAATCTTCCTCCACAAGCATTAAATGGGTTTTTACACCTTGCGGCTGTAGTTCCACGAGAACTTACCTTAAGCTTTGCTGGTATCTCTGTACATCAACCAGTACCAGAGTGGGCAACTTTGATTACTTCCCAATTTTTGCACGGTGGTTTCTTGCACTTAGCCGGGAATATGTTGTTTCTCTGGATTTTTGGTAACAACGTTGAAGATAAGTTAGGTCATGCCAAATATTTGCT
>CAXUOL010000575.1:0-4816 GCA_964252435.1 uncultured Nostoc sp. | reverse complement strand
AATTGAATAAACAAGCGACGAGTTAAAGCCAACGTCTCTTGTACCAATTCACCGAAAAAGTTAGGTGCAGTATTAGCATCTGCTTGTGGCGATGCTAATGGTTGCCAATTGATATCAGATTTAGGAGTAACACTCATAGCAATTTTGGATTAATTGGGCATTGGGCATTGGGCATTGGGCATTGGGCATTGGGCATTGTAATTATTTCCATGCCCCATGCCCCATTCGCTATGCCCCTTATCTCATATTCTGCTTTTTCTCAGCTTTGGGATCGCGGGTGGCGACGGCTGCGAGTTCTGCATCCAATAAGGTACGTCCTGTGGCAGCGAGATAAACGTCATCGAGGCTGGGGCGGGATTGGGCGATGCCAAATATAGGCAAGCTAGCATCATTCAGCGCTTGCTGTATGTTAATGAGAACATCATTTTGAGGTGTCACTACCAAGTTGAGTGAATTACCTTGAGCGCTGTTGATGATGACTTCCTGGACAAAGGGCAAAGGTTTCAGGAGGTTTTTAGCTTTTTCAGCTTCCTCAATCGGAGAAAACTCGCGGATTCGCAAGGTGATGCGATCGCCCCCTACTTGATCTTTTAATTGTGAAGGTGTACCACTTGCAATTACAACGCCGCGATCTATAATTGCCACGCGATCGGCTAAAGCGTCAATTTCTTCTAAGTAATGGCTGGTAATTACTACCGTCGTCCCAGAGGCGCGTAATTTTCTCAAGAAATCCCATACCACAAAACGAGTCTCTATGTCAAGTCCTACAGTCGGCTCATCCAACACCAAAACATCCGGTGCATGGAGCAATCCAGCAGCCAAGTCTAGGCGCTTGCGTAAACCGCCTGAGTAGGTTCCTGTCTTTTTATTAGCGTATTCTTGCAAACCAAGTAAATCTAATACCGTTTCAATACGCTGTTTGGCTACTGCGCCTGGAAGGTGATAAAGTGCTGCTTGCAATTGCAGCAGTTCTTTTCCAGTCAACACTTTATCTATAGCGACTTCCTGAGCTACGTAGCCTAGTCGTTGTCTTGCCACTCTGGGATTATCTAACACAGAGATGCCAGATACTTCGATTTTGCCAGCATCCGGTGTGGTCAGCGTACACAAAGCACGCAAGGTAGTAGTTTTCCCAGCACCGTTTGGGCCAAGTAAACCAAAGATTTCTCCTGGTTCTACTTGAAAGGAAACATCTTGGACGGCAACCACTGTGCCGTAGCGCTTTTGCAAATTTTGAATGAAAACGGCGGGAGCCATGACAGCTGATCCCCAACTATACAAATCTCAATAAAGTCTATCCTTATTGTAGAAGGTAGAGAGCAAGGAAATAGCGCATGAGCGAAAATCTGTAAACAAGTTCGCTTCATGCGCTATGCTGCCAAAAATTTTTAATTATTCTAAACAAGTTGCTCGATTGCGTTTGTAGCGAAATAAACCAAATACTACAGCAATTAATCCTAAACCTGGAAGATTTGCAGGCTCTGGAACCTGAACACGAGTGGGACGCTTAGGCGGATTGTAGTACCTAATTGGGACATCTGGCAGATCACCATTAAATAGATAGTTGTGAGACTCGCCATTTCCTGTCAAAGAAGCTACTACTACATTGCCGTTAATTTGACCGTTATTGAAATTGAAATTAGCCAAAGGCGCAAGAATACTACCTTGGATGCCAATTCCACTGGCGGTTAGGTTTGTCGCTTCATAGAAGTTGTAAATTACCTTTTGTTTATCTGCGCCAATGATATTAAACTCAAAGTTTTGCAGCGACACATCCTTACCGCTGATATTGACAATGATAGTTGAATTTGCATCCCCCTTAATTTCAAAATAGTTTGTCTTGGAGACAGATGAGCCTGCAAGATTAAAAACATTAAAAGCAGTACCACTGCCACTAAGGTTAATAGCACCCCAAGGTTGAACTGTTATGTTACCAATGGGAGTTAAGGTTGCCAAATATTCAGATAGCCCTCGCAGTTCTTTCCCTGCTTCATTGAAGTCGATGGGATTGCTCTTGCTGAGAGTTCCTTGGGGAAATACCACATTGCTGGATACATTGGCGCTGCCTCCATAGACAGCATTACCGTGGTAAACTTGACCGTTGCTCAGAGTTAGATTCTGTCCAGCGACTACTACGTTGCCGCTATTGTCAGAAAGTCTGCTTCCAAGTCCGCCGACGAAATTGATGTTACCGCCAGCAGCAACTTTTCCTTCGATATCTGTATATTTTTGAGAGATATCTCCCAAAACAAATACATTGTAATCAGAGGCAGCGCCTAACTCAACTGCATTCGCTCTTGCTGAGTAACCCAGCGCTAGAGTGACTACAATCGGAGCTGTTACTTGCCCCCAAATATAATATGTTTTTGATTTCATCTTTTAGTTTAGGAATCATCAAGATGATCCTATGAGTATAAATCAAAGATTGCACTAGTTAGCTAGCTATTTTATTGAAGTTTCACACTGGTAAAACTACTGGATATTTTTCCCTAAATCTATTTGAAAAACCGCACATTTACTATTGACTTCATGAATTAAATGTCTATGAATAAGAATTCAGGAGTTATAAGGTTATTTCACAACTTTCAAAGTTTTGAGGCTAATGTCATTACAACCACTGATAAATCCACCCATAGCCTGGATTTGTTGTAGGTATTCAAGGACTGATTTGGTAATGACTTCTGGGGTTTGCTCCCCCTGCCCCTTTTCTCCCCCTGCTTCCTCTGCTCTCTTCACTGACTAGGACGGATATATCCTTCTGCTTCCAATTTTTTTAAGGCTCTTTGGGCTGCTGCTATTCCATATCTTTTCCCAACATCATAAGATTCCTGATAAAGTTGGGGAAGAACGGTAATTGTTTTTTGTCCTAAAGGTGTCTGATAAAATCTAACAAGTTGTTTGATTTCTTCATTAGTAAAGTATTTATTATAAATAGGAATAATCTCATTTACAATATCATCTGATTTGATTTCAGCAGCAAAATTATCCCAAAACTTTTGAGGTACTTGAGGATAATCGGACTTGAAATCATTTAATAATTGAGTGATGATCTGTCGAGAAATATCTTTCACACCAGTTATTTCAAACAATTTCTTGATATTATTAGTTTTTTCTATTTCTTGAGCATTACTACTTGGTGCAATAGTATTAGTTGGACTTTGAGCAAAAGCAGCTCTATTGAAGGTCGTTACTAAGGAAAGTACAACTGCTGCTACGAACAAAAAATTTATCTTCATTGATTTAAATTTATTTTTAAGAAAGGATTATTTAGGTAAGTTTAACAAACAAGGAACCATTGTGAGTAATGGTCTCAAATTATTATCCTTAAATTTACCATATAAGTCATTCTTTTACTACCTTTAGGGTGCGTAAACTACTATCAGCACAACCACTGATCAATCCTCCCATTGCCTGGATTTGTTGTAGATAGTCAAGGACGGGTTTGGTGATGACTTCTCCCGGCATTAACACAGGAATTCCTGGGGGATAGGGACAGACGATTTCGGCACAGATGCGTTGATTTGTCTTTGTCAAAGGTAGTATTTCACTAATAGCAAAAAAGGCTTCACGGGGAGAACAACATAAAGCATGACACTGTGTAGTGAAAAGCTCCTGCCAAAGATGGCTTTTAACAGTTAAGTTGGTTCGACGATATTCTTTGGCAAGAGTGGTAAAAGCTTGGACTAATTGCTCAATATCGGCTGAGGTGTTGCCCAAACTAATGATAAAGGTGAGATGTTGCCCAGAGGCGAATTCAGCGGTGACAGCAAATTTTTCATCCAGAATTTCATCTGCTTCAAATCCGGTTAAACCTAAACCAGAAACAGTGACAGTTAGTCGCGTTTTATCTAAAGCTATAAAGCCGGGAGAACCTTCCAAGCAAGCCATTTCCAAAACTGATAATCCCGGAATTTGACTGATTCTGGTTCTAGCTTCTTCAGCAAGTTGCAAAGTGCGAGACATCAGCATTTTTCCGTGGAGTGCCATTTGCTGACGCGCTGCATCTAAAGAAGCTAAAAGTAAATAACTAGGACTGGTAGATTGTAGGAGTTGCAAAGCTTTACTGATGCGATCGCTATCTATCCTATCACCTTGGATATGCAGCATCGATGCCTGTGTCATCGCGCCAAGTACCTTGTGGATGGATTGTACAGTTAAATCTGCACCTGCGGCTAAAGCTGGAGTGGGTAATTCGGGATGAAAGGCAAAGTGTGCGCCGTGTGCCTCATCTACGAGTAGAGGGATATTATATTGATGTGTGATGTTGGCGATCGCACTCAAATTTCCACAAACGCCGTAATATGTTGGATAAACTGTCAATACTGCTTTGGCATCTGGATGCTGTATGAGTGCAGATTGTACAGCATTGGGCGTGATGCTATGGGCAATATCTAAAACTGGATCGTATTCAGGATTGAGAAAAATTGGTATAGCACCAGAGAGAATTAAACCAGCGATCGCTGAAGAATGCACATTGCGAGGCAGAATGATTTTATCCCCCATGCCACAGGTAGCGAGAATTGCCGCTTCAATCCCACAGGTAGAACCATTGACAAGGAACCATGTTTGCGAAGCACCATAAGCCTCAGCTGCCAGTTGTTGTGCTTCTTGAATAACGCCTTGGGGTGCAAAGAGATTATCTAAATCTGCTAATTCGGTTAAATCAGCGCGAAAGACGGCTTTGCCAAGTAAATCAGCCAAGGGTTGAGAAATTCCCTCACCTTGTTTATGTCCTGGGGTGTAAAAAGGCGCATGAGGTCTTGCTGCATTGGCTTTTAAGGCATCTAATAAAGGTGTTTGGTTTTGATTGAGCATT
>CAXUOL010000574.1:0-4827 GCA_964252435.1 uncultured Nostoc sp. | reverse complement strand
TTCGAGAAAGAGAAATTAAAAATGCTTTTTGGAGTGCTTATACTTCAAATAATCCCTTGGGTTTCTACAAAGAAGTAGAAAAGTTTTTGTAGGGGAAGGATTCAGAATTTGATATCCGATTGATGAGAATTGAACTACGATCGGAGTTAGAAGAGTTTGGAGAAATATTTATTAAGGTTGCCAAAAAAAGTAAATCGAAAGAGTTTGAACCTTTCCCAGAATGGAATTTAGATGAGTATCCAGCAGAATTTAAGTCATTAATTAAAGAAAAAATTCGCTCGTTTTGTGGTCGTCAGTTTGTTTTTGACGCATTTAAGCAATTTTGCAATAAAAATCGCAGTGGTTATTTTACAGTAATGGGTGATGCGGGGATGGGGAAGAGCACCATTGCAGCTAAATACGTCTGGGACAATAAATCACCATGCTATTTTAATATTCGCCAAACTAGTAGTAATAGAGCGGAGCTATTTCTTGAAAGTATTCGCAAACAATTAATTAAGCGTTACCAGTTGCAGAATGCCGAGAAGGCTAATTTAGCAGATTTACTAGAACAGGTTAGCAGGAAAATTCCTGTTAGTGAACGTCTGGTAATTGTAGTTGATGCTTTGGATGAAGTGGAGCAAGAAGCTGGGGGAAATCTTTTAGATTTCCCAACGGCGCTACCGGAACGTGTCTATTTTCTGCTGACTAGACGACCATATACCATAGATAAAAAACGCTTATCTGCACCAGATATCCCGGTGGAGGAGCTAGATTTAAGAAAAAGTCAGTATGTTAATTTGAGTCGTGAAGATATCAAGGAGTACATTCGGTTCTTTTTAAATGTCGATCAAGACTATAAAAATGCACTTATACAATGGATTCAAGACCGCAGTATCTCAGATAACGATTTTATTGAGCAGCTAGCAACTAAGAGTGAAAACAATTTCATGTACCTGCGCTATGTCTTGCCAGGAATTGCCAAAGGTGACTATAATGACCTGATTTTAAAGCAATTACCCTATGGTCTACAAGAATATTATCAAGATCATTGGCAGCGGATGGGGATGGAGGAAAAATCTCAGGAAGTAAAGGTATTTATCTTGTTTATTTTAGTGGAGATTGGGACACCAATTCCCTGTGAGATGATAGCGGATATTGTAAAACAGGATGAATATGATGTGCAAGCAGTTTTAGACAAGTGGGTTGAGTATTTGAAACTGCAGGAGCTAGAGGGAGAAAACTGCTATAGCATCTATCATGCTAGTTTTTTGGACTTCTTGAAAGCAAAACGGGTTCTAGATACCAAACGGAAGCTATTTCAAGAGGTTAATCAACGCATTGCAGACTACCTTGTAAGGAAGATGGCGTGAGATGGGAGAATTTATTGAGAAGTTAGCATCAGAAAGTCCCGCTTTTCAACGTGCTTACTTGGGTGGTTTAGCGCCAAGCTTGGTGAAGTCAGGAAATTTAGAGAAGTATTACCAAACCCTGACTACTTTTGATTTTTTATTGGCAAAGATTAACCATCCTGACTTTGGGGTGCAGCTGCTAATTGATGATTATAAATTTATAGATCATTTAGAAATATTTAATAATGCAGAATATAATGCTGATCAAATCAAAGTCTTGAAATTAATTGAAGGAGCATTAGAACTGTCAGCACATATTTTGAACGAAAATAAGATACAGTTGTTATCTCAATTATGGGGGCGCTTGCTATCTTTTGAATTACTAGAAATTAAAAATTTTTTAACGATTACAAAGCAAACACAATCTCAACCTTGGTTACGCCCGCTGATACCTAGTTTAGATCCTCCCGGTCGAACTCTGCTACGCACTCTCACTGGTCATAGCAGCTCAGTAGATGCTATCACTGTTACTTCTAACGGTAAGCTTTTGATTTCTGGTTCCAATGATAAAACTTTAAAAGTATGGAATCTAGAAACAGGAAAGGAAACTTTCTCTATTAGAGCTCACACTGACAAGATAAATACAATAGTAGTTATACCTAACGGTAAACTACTGATTTCTGGCTCTAGTGATAAAACAATAAAAGTTTGGAACTTAGATACCAAAACGGAAGTTTTTATTTTTAAAGGTCATACAGAGCCAATAACATCTGTTGCTGTCACACCTAATGCTGAGAGAGTACTTTCTGCTTCGGAAGACAAGACAATAAAAGTTTGGAGCTTAAGAACAGGAGAAGAACTGCATACTCTAATAGGTCACACTAAAAAAGTAAATTGTGTAACATTTACGCCGTATGGTGGGTGTCTAATTTCTGCTTCTGATGACAAAACTATTAAAGTTTGGGATTTGAAAACAGGAAAAGTACTTTACACATTAACAGGTCATACTGATTCGGTACAATCTGTCGTTGTAACACCTGATGCTAAAAGAATAATTTCCGGTTCATGGGATAATACTATCAAAGTTTGGAAACTAGAGACTGGAGAAGAAGTTTACACATTAACAGGTCATACTGATTCGGTACAATCTGTCGTTGTAACACCTGATGCTAAAAGAATAATTTCTGGTTCATGGGATAATACTATCAAAGTTTGGAGTTTAGAAAAACGTAAAAACCTGATTACTATCCAAGCGCACACTAGCCCTTTAACATCTTTGGCAGTGACACCGGATGGCAGACAGATAATTTCTGGCTCATGGGATAATACTCTTAAAGTATGGAATCTAAATAAAACAAAAAAACTAGATATTTCTACAAAACACAGCAATTTAGTGGGAGCAGTAGCTGTGACCCCCGATGGTAAGAAGGTTATTTCTAGTTCAGGTAAACCTTTACTCAGTTCATCTGATAAAACTCTTAAGGTGTGGGATATAGAAACAGGAAATAAATTATTCACACTAACTGGCTCTAATTACTATATACAATCTTTAATTGTGACACCAGATTCCAAGTGGGTCATTTGCGGTTTAGATGGAATAAATATAAATATTTGGAATTTAACAACAGGAAAGAAACATCTTACTATTACAGGTCATACTGACAAAATAAATACCATAACAGTTACACCTGATAGCAGACTACTTATTTCTGGTTCAAATGATAAAACTATTAAGGGTTGGAATTTAGACACAGGAAGTGAAGTTTTTACACTGAAAGAGCATACAGATTGTGTGACATTTATTACTATTATTGCTGGCAGTGAGAGATTAGTTTCTGCGTCAAAAGACAAGACTATAAAAGTTTGGAATTTAAAAACAAGGACAGCAATTAATACCCTCATAGGTCATACTGAAAAGGTGACTTCTATAGCACTGATGTGCCATGATAGATTAGTAATTTCTGGTTCAGATGATAAAACTATTAAAGTTTGGGATCTGGAAACAGGATCAGAACTTTACACTTTCACAGGTCATAGTGACTCGGTACTATCTGTAGTTATTACACCTAATGGCAAACAGGTGATTTCCAGTTCAAGGGACAATACCCTTAAAGCCTGGAACTTAAAAACAGGCCAAGAAATTCTCAGTATTCCAGGCAATAAAAATCAGGTAAATGCTATTGCCGTTACCCCAGATAGTAAATATTTAATTTCTCATATTTCAAACGACAACACTCTTCAAATATGGAATTTAGAAAATCAGAACATGATAGCTAGTTTTAGCGGGGAAAGTGCGTTAACTAGCTGTGCAGTTGCAGTAGAACGAATGATAATTATTGCTGGAGAAAAATCAGGAAGATTACATTTTTTGCGCCTCGAAGGGATGGAAGTATAACCATGAATACCAGCCCTCGACCTCCAAGCCTCAACCCAACTGAGTTTGAGCAAATCATTCAAGAAAAAAGCCAGAACTTTGTCGGTCGTGAATTTGTCTTCACGGCTATTAACAACTTTCTCCACCGCCATCGCCAGGGTTACTTCACCATCATTGGCGCACCCGGTAGCGGTAAAAGTGCCATCCTTGCCAAATATGTGACAAACAATCCTCAAGTTATTTATTACAATGCCGAACTTGAGGGTAAAAATCGTGCTGACGAATTTCTCAGAAATATCTGCACGCAATTCATTAATCAATACTCGCTTAATTACACCTCCCTCCCTGATAACGCCACAGAGGGAAGTTGGTTTTTCTCTAGTCTTTTCCAGCAAATCAGTGATGAGTTAGAACCCGATCAAAAACTGATAATTGCCATTGATGGGTTGAATTGCATTGACCGTAACAGCCAACCACCTGGTACAAATCTGTTTTATCTCCCCCGCTATCTCGCAGATAAGGTCTATTTTCTCCTCACTCGTAGACCTTTCTTGCGGGAAAAATCGGGTTTATTAATTGAAACGCCGTCGCAAAGTCTTGATTTAGCAGATTATCCAGAAGAAAATCGGCAAGATATTCAGACATATATTCAAAATTACCTAACCTTTCAAGAGATCCCCCCAACCCCCCTTGAAAAGGGGGGCAATATTTCGCCCTTGTTAATGGGGGTTAGGGAGGATCTTAAATCTTGGCTGAGTAATCACCAGATTAGTGAGCAAGAATTCTGCGATCGCCTCACCACTTTGAGCGAAAATAATTTTATGTATCTCAGTCAGGTAATAAGTGCGATCGCAGAAAATTTCTACCAGATACCTTTCCAGTACAATCAACTCCCGCCTGGTTTAGAAGCATATTATCAGCAGCATTTACACAAAATGTTTCCATCCGAACAAAAGACGGAACATAGCACAGATGTGTTAAATGTTTTAATACAGCAGCAAAAAGCAATATCAGTGGAAGCGTTGATGCAGCCCGCCGCAGGCATCGCACAAATCATTGATACTGATGAGTATGAAGTTGAAGAAGTGCTACAAAATTGGCTAGAGTTCTTACAGCAAAAAC
>CAXUOL010000573.1:0-4832 GCA_964252435.1 uncultured Nostoc sp. | reverse complement strand
CGTATTCCAAGTTTTCGTGAGGACGAGCAATGATGTGAGTAGACAGCACTTGTCCACCATTGACTCGCTTTACAGATTCAACTCCTGCGGCTACAGAAGCTTGCACTTCCGAAACGTCACCCCGGACAATTACTGTCACCCGACCACTACCGATTTTTTCATAACCTACTAAAGTGACGCGAGCCGCTTTCACCATTGCATCAGCAGCTTCCACCACTGCTGGAAAGCCTAGCGTTTCAACCATTCCCACTGCAATTGACATTAGTTTTAATCCCTATTTCAAAGTTTTTAGCCTTGGACAAAAGTGATGCTCTTTTCAGGCAAAGAGCGTTAATTACTTTGTTTAAACAGCTTTTAAGTACGGAATTGTTCCACCGCTTCTGTGTAACGTATCGGCAAGACGTATTCCAGGTTCTCGTGAGGACGAGCAATGATGTGAGTGGATAACACTTCACCACCAAAGACTCTTTTTGCCGCTTCAACCCCAGCAGCTACAGAAGCTTGCACTTCCGATACATCTCCCCGAACTATCACGGTGACGCGAGCGCTACCAATTTTTTCATACCCTACTAAGGTGACACGGGCGGCTTTCACCATCGCATCAGCAGCTTCCACCACTGCTGGAAAGCCCTTCGTTTCAATCATTCCAACTGCAATTGGCATCGCAGAACTCCTACAAAATTAATGCAATCTGTACTGTCGTTTGAATTTTTTGACGGGGAGAGCCTGATCTTATAGCTAAGAAAACACTTCCAAATTAAGCATAGGAAAGCTTGGCGTTCCTGGCAATATAAATTACTATAATAGTTTATGATAAGAAAGTTTTAAAAAACTTAACATAAATTTATCTAGGCTTCTGAGCAATTAAAGTTTACTAATTCCTTGAGCAGCCACTTATGCTTTATAATTTCTTTATCACATTTACAAAACGACATTCGTAACCAAGGCTAATCTTATCTGATGAAAGGTAAGCAGCGGCTGTATGCTTTGCTGTATCTATCTTTAGTTAAATCCTGTTAGGTGTACAAGGACTAGGTGAAACATATATAATTTTTTCAAATATATCGTATAAATTACTTTGGTCAAAGTAGAAAGACAAATGTAAAAAGGTCAGTGATGTTAAAGCAAGTAAATGCTTTTGCTTATGTGAAGTTATATTTTACTTATATTTCATAGGGTAGCGTTAAGTAAAAGTACTTCTGGAAGTTTAGTTAAAATAATAGTAAAAAAACATCGATGTTTTGGTAAATTAATTTTATTAAATAAATAACTGGTTGGAATTTTTTTTAAATCAAGGCTGAGTCATCAAGGAAATTTTAAATGGATCAATTTCTATTTTCAACAAGTTGGTTTGTGCCTTTGTATAGCTTATTAGGCGCAATTTTTACCTTGCCGTGGGGAATAGGAATAATTCAGCGAACAGGGCCAAGACCTGCGGCATACTTCAACTTGTTGACGACCGTTTTAGCTTTTTTCCATAGCCTGCTTGTATTTAAAAATATCTGGGATAGAGAACCAGTAAACTTACTAATCAATTGGTTCAAAGCAGCAGATTTAGACTTATCTTTTTCCTTGGAACTGTCCCCAGTCAGCATTGGGGCAACAGTTTTAATTACAGGGTTAAGCTTACTGGCACAAGTTTACGCTCTGGGTTACATGGAAAAGGACTGGTCGTTGGCGCGTTTTTTTGGGCTACTGGGATTTTTTGAAGCGGCGCTATGTGGTCTAGCAATCAGTGATTCTTTGTTTCTCAGCTATGCCCTTTTGGAAGTCTTGACGCTTTCGACTTACTTGCTGGTGGGTTTCTGGTACGCTCAACCACTAGTAGTGACAGCGGCGCGAGATGCGTTTTGGACTAAACGGGTAGGAGACTTGTTGTTGCTGATGGCTGTAGTGACACTTTCGACCTTAGCCGGGAGTTTGAACTTTTCGGATTTATATGAGTGGGCACAAACAGCGAATTTAAGTCCAATAACATCGACATTGCTGGGGTTGGCGTTAATCGCTGGACCTGCTGGTAAATGTGCGCAATTTCCACTGCACCTGTGGTTAGATGAAGCAATGGAAGGGCCCAACCCCGCCTCGGTAATGCGGAACTCTCTAGTGGTAGCTGGTGGTGCTTATTTACTGTATAGATTTCAACCATTATTAGCCCTATCGCCAGTTGCCTTGAATGCATTGGTAGTCATGGGCACGGTGACGGCGATTGGGGCGACATTAGTATCTATAGCTCAAATTGACATTAAGCGATCGCTATCTCATTCCACCAGTGCATACATGGGGTTAGTATTTTTAGCAGTGGGGTTACAGCAAGGAGGTGTAGCCTTGATGTTGCTGTTAGCTCATGCGATCGCCAAAGCATTATTATTTATGAGTTCTGGTTCAGTCATCTTGACTACCCAAAGCCAAGACTTAACAGAAATGGGCGGTTTGTGGTCGCGGATGCCAGCTACCACCACAGCCTTTATAGTTGGTTCAGCCGGGATGGTAACACTGCTACCCTTGGGAAGCTTCTGGGCAATGCTATCATGGGCTGACGGTTTCGTGAATATTAGCCCTTGGGTAATTGGGGTTTTAATATTAGTCAATGGTTTGACAGCATTGAATTTGACGAGAGTATTTAGATTAGTCTTCTGGGGTAAACCGCAACAAAAAACCCGTCGCACCCCAGAAGTTGGTTGGCAGATGGCCTTACCAATGGTGTTTCTGACAGTGCTGACTCTGCTTCTACCTCTGATGCTACAGCAATGGTACTTACTACCAAATTGGGAAAGTATTAATTGGTATGTGGCCTTAGCGTTGTTTGGGTCTACAGTGGTGGGCGTAGGTTTAGGGTGTACAGTTTATCTACACAAAGCTTGGTCCAGATCCAGAATCTTAGCGTGGAGATTTCTGCAAGACCTGTTAGGTTATGATTTTTATATTGACCGAGTTTATTATGTAACCGTGGTAAGTGTAGTAGGACTGCTATCTAAAATTTCTGCTTGGAGCGATCGCTACTTGGTTGACGGTTTAGTAAACTTGGTTGGGTTTGCGACCATTTTCGGCGGACAAACTTTAAAGTACAGCATTTCTGGGCAATCTCAGGGCTATATGTTGACCATCCTAGCAGTTGTCAGCATCCTGGGTTTTTTCATTAGTTGGTCATTGGGTTTACTAGATAAATTGCCTTTTTAGAGAGACGCGATAAATCGCGTCTGTACAAAACGTAGAGACGCGATTTATCGCATCTGTTATTCTCCGTCGTCATCCCCCCTTACCCGAAGTCTATGCTTAGTGTTTTAATTCTAGTGCCGTTAATCGGCGCAGCTTTAATTGGTTTCTCGCCCTCTAGCATTAGTGGGAAATTTGCCCGTAGGGTGGCTTTGATCTTTGCCAGTATTGCTTTCTTGTGGACAATCCTATTAGTAACTCAGTTCCATCCCGGAGAAATTACTCAACAGTTTGCAGAGTCTCTGCCTTGGGTAGATGCTTTAGGGTTGAACTATAACCTTGGGATAGATGGTTTATCTTTGCCGTTGCTGGTTTTAAATGGATTGTTAACTTGTATTGCCATTTACAGCAGCGATGAATCCCTACAGCGTCCTAAATTTTATTACTCTTTGATACTATTATTAAACACTGGGGTGACAGGAGCCTTTCTAGCACAGGATTTACTGTTATTTTTCCTGTTTTACGAATTGGAACTGATTCCGCTGTATTTGTTGATAGCCATTTGGGGTGGCGCCAAGCGGGGTTATGCTGCGACTAAATTTCTCATTTATACAGCCGTTTCGGGAATCCTAATTTTAGCAAGTTTCCTCGGTATGGTTTGGCTGAGTGGTTCCTCTAACTTTGCACTAGCAACTTTGAACGCGACAACTTTACCTCTAGCAACACAGCTTTTACTGCTAGCAGGAATTTTGATCGGTTTTGGGATTAAAATTCCCTTAGTTCCCTTTCATACTTGGTTGCCAGATGCTCACGTTGAAGCTTCTACACCGATTTCCGTGCTATTGGCTGGGGTGCTGTTGAAGTTAGGAACTTACGGCTTACTGCGATTTGGTATGAACTTGTTACCAGAAGCTTGGAGTTATGTCGCTCCTTGGTTGGCAACTTGGGCAGTAGTGAGTGTACTGTATGGTTCATCCTGTGCGATCGCCCAAACCGATATGAAAAAAATGGTAGCATACAGCTCTATTGGACACATGGGTTACGTGCTTTTAGCGGCGGCGGCGGCCACACCTTTAAGTGTATTGGGTGCTGTGATGCAAATGATTAGCCACGGCTTGATTTCTGCAATGCTGTTTTTGCTAGTAGGGGTTGTGTATAAAAAAGCCGGAAGCCGTGATTTAGCAATCATCCAAGGATTGCTGAACCCAGAACGAGGTATGCCAGTAATCGGTAGTTTGATGATTGTCGGAGTTATGGCCAGCGCTGGTATACCGGGAATGCTAGGGTTTATTTCCGAATTCGTAGTTTATCGGGGAAGTTTTCCAGTTTTTCCAGTGCAAACTTTGTTATGTATGCTTGGTACTGGTTTAACAGCAGTTTACTTTTTAATTCTCGTCAACCGCGCCTTTTTTGGACGCCTATCTGCACCAGTTACCAACTTACCACGTGTGTATTGGAGCGATCGCATCCCAGCTGCAATTTTAGCTGTGTTGATTGTGATTTTCGGCATTCAACCTAGTTGGTTAGTGCGTTGGACTGAACCAACAATTACAGCAATGGTAAATACCCAAAACGTAGTATTAGCAGTGTCCTTAGATAAAGCAATGGGGAATGGGGAGTAGGGAATGGGGAGATGAGGGAGATAGGGGGAAAAGGGGACAAGGGGACAAGGGGGTAAA
>CAXUOL010000572.1:0-4832 GCA_964252435.1 uncultured Nostoc sp. | reverse complement strand
CCCCCCTTAATCCCCCCTTATTAAGGTGGGAAACAAGAAATCTAGTTCCCTCCCCAATATATCGGGGAGGGTTAGGGTGAGGTAAAACCTTGGTTAATCAGCTATTTCAGACTTGTGTGTACACCGTAGCCGATGCTTTGGCTCTTTGGGGTTCAAATTTTGTAATTTATGCAAGAAGTCTATTGCACATTATGTATTAATACACAACAACTGAATATAGATATTTTGACATACCCTTTCAGGGATAATTCTTGTTATACAGCAGCCTACAGGGAGAACTAAATATGACATCTCCAGAAACGGTTATATGGCTAAAAGAACGCACGTCTTTAGGAATTCTCTCACCGGAAGTGTTAAATGCGATCGCTCAAGTAATTGAAGAACAAGTAGTGAGTGCCGAAACTGACTTAGTTAGTGAAGGCAATTCTCCAGAAGCCCTTTATATTCTTGTAGAAGGTCAACTCGAAAGCAATAGCACCAATCAAAGCAACCCAGCTTTAGCTTGTGGATTTCTCCCCGGTGCAGTGATTGAACTCAAAGAATTGCTGTTGGAAGAATTAACTCCATTCACAATTACGACAGTAACCGAATGTCACTTATGGGTTGTACCTGCTGCTAAATTTCGGGAATTAACCACTCAATACCCCGAAATTGCTCAGGCTTTTTCGCGTCAATTGGCTCAAGAATTAGCTCAGGTAACATCTGCACTTGGCTATGAACAAGAACGTTCTATTGCCTTGCGGCCATATTTAGTCACCAAAGCGCAACGGGGAATTGTCGGTACAAGTCGCTATGCTGTGCGGCTGCGGGAGCAAATTCGAGAAGCCGCTGCTGACCGCAAATCAGTAGATATTTTCGGAGAACCAGGGTTAGAAAAAGACAATATAGCAGCTCTCATCCACTTTGGTTCTCCCAAACGGCGAGAACCAATTATTAAAGTAAATTGTGGTATTCTCCAAACTAGCGGTGCAGATTTATTTGGTCGCGCTGGCGGCAAACCAGGACTGTTGGAATGGTTGGGAGAAGGTACTTTAGTTCTCAACAACATCCAAGAATTGCCCAAAGAATTATTACCTGCTGTGACGCAGTTGCTCAAAACTGGTACATATACCCCCGTCAGTCGTTCTGGAGATTCAGCCGCCGAACCCCGTCCCAGTAAAGCCAAAATTCTGATTGTTTCCGAAAAAACTCAGCCGACAATTGAACGCTGTATTGGTCACATTATTAAAGTACCACCGCTACGGGTGCGGAAAACTGATATTCAGACACAAGTCGAATATTATACCAGTCTTTATACACGCTCTAGAGGCATTTCTAAACCGCACATTACCCCAGAAGCTTTGCGTCGCCTCCAGTCTTATGATTTTCCTGGCAACCTCAGGGAATTGAAAAATTTGGTAGAAAGAGCGATCGTGCAAGCTGAGGGTGCAAATGAATTAACAGAAGAAATCTTCTGGCCAGCCGAAACTAAGAAAAAACGATTTCGGGTAAATCTGTTAAATGCCTATCCTTCTTTAAGACGGTTTTTACGTAGTGACTGGTGGCCCGATCGCATTAATTATGGTTTTACTGCAACGGCTTTTGCGATTATTGTGGCAGTCTTATTTATTGGGCCGCAAACCCGCGATCGCAATTTCGTCTTAAATCTATTTTGGGCTTGGTGGTGGCCTTTCTTCTTATTTCTCTTTCCCTTTTTGGGTCGTGTGTGGTGTTCTGTTTGTCCCTTCATGATTTACGGTGAAATCACCCAAAAGTTATCTTTATGGCTGTGGCCTCGAAAACTCAAGCGCTGGCCGAGAGAACAAGCTGAAAAATGGGGCGGATGGTTCCTCTTTGGTTTATTTACCCTAATTTTTTTATGGGAAGAACTCTGGCATTTAGAAAATACTGCTTACCTCAGCGCTTGTTTGCTGCTGTTAATTACTGCTGGGGCGATGATTTTCTCGGCTATTTTTGAACGACGGTTTTGGTGTCGATATCTGTGTCCCATCGGCGGGATGAATGGTTTATTTGCCAAACTCTCAATGACGGAACTTCGGGCACAGCAAGGTATTTGTTCTGCCAGTTGCACCACTTATCAGTGTTATAAAGGTGGGCCGCAAAAAGGCGAAGGGCTAGAAACGAATGGATGTCCTTTATACTCACACCCAGCGCAGTTAGAAGATAACCGAGATTGCGTACTGTGCATGACTTGCCTCAAAGCCTGTCCCCATCGTTCCGTTGAGTTCAACTTGCGTCCCCCTGGTATTGAACTGTGGACAACTCATGTACCCCGCACTTATGAAGTAGCATTATTGTTTTTGCTGTTGGGTGGTATCTATCTCCATCGCTTACCAGAGTTGCAATCTTGGTTAGGGCTGCAACTGGATTTAACTGAGTTTTGGCAGCACTTGGGATTATCGCTGCTAGTATTAATTATTCCAGCAGCTCTTACCTTGGGGGCTTATGGCTTGATCCAAGTGTTCAATTTTAACCGTAAGCCGCGATCGTTTGTAGAACTCGCCTATGGCTACCTACCATTAGTGTTGGGAGGCAACTTGGCTCACTATCTACGTTTGGGCTTAGGCGAAGGCGGACGGATTTTACCTGTTACCTTTGCGACTCTTGGTTTGAGTGGCGAACAACTGCCAATATTGGTTGCTCACCCGGCTGTGATTGCCTTTTTGCAAGGTACAACGATAATTTTCTCCGTGTTAATGACTATGTTATTAACGCAAAAAATTGCCAAGCAATCAGTGGGTACACCAAAGGGGTTAGCGAAGCTATCACTGCTTTGGCAACACCTAGCAGCGATCGCTTTGGGAGTTAGTATGTGGGTAATTATCGTCTCTTGAGCTTCACATCTTCCACCAGGCGGTTTTTAATCGCCTGGGCTAGGTGCAAAATGTGAGTAAAGAACATTCTTCCCTACGAACGTGATAGAAAATACTTGTATGATTTATGATTTTTGACTCATAGTATAAGGATTACAGATAATGCACGTTCTAAAAAAATCCATCAAACCAGCAACTTATATATCGTTCCTCCATATCTACCAAACGACTTGGGGGACTGCTGGTGATATTTGTTTAATCCGTGAATCTGTAGCTAATGAAAGTACAGCGAAGTTTATCGGGCACAAAATCCAACTAGCAGTTCCAAAAGGGCTGGAGCGCGATCGCATCGCCAACTGTCCAATAATTAAAGTTGCAGGTAATGTCGGCGACGGACATCCTAAAGAGCATCCGTTGGAATGGGAGGCTTATGAAGGTGTAAGTGAAGAAATAGCTTTAGCGGCTCTCAAACCTTGGGGCTTCAAGTTAATTGAACTCTAATGTGGCAAACCAGGCTTCTAAATCCGCTTGAGCCTGAAAATCCAACAATGCTTCACCGAGATTTTCTAATTGTTCTAAAGAGAGAGTTTCAATCCGGTCTAGCATCTCTTGGGGTAATTCTCCCACCCGTCGAGTCAGCAGACGGAGAATGAGCAATTGCCCTTCTGCTTTTCGTCCTTCTTCCCGTCCGCGTTGTTCTCCTCGTTGTTCGCCGCGTTGTTCGCCTTCAGCGAGAATTTCTTGATAAATTACTGACTCGCGCATCATACCCTCCCGAAATAATTGTCGAATCAAATCTTGATTGTATTTTAACCCCGCTAAGATTTGGGTATACGCGGAAATTTCTGGTCGTTGTCTTGGCTCAAGTTGATTAACTTTGACCACAACTTGTTGCAACAAAGCTTGAGGTTGCGTGGTTGCTGCCAGTGGTGCTAATGGTAACAAAGCTGGATCATTGAGGAATGGTTCAGGATTTTCTTCCCATAAGCGAATCACGCGATATTCGTGACGTGTAGTTTCGACACTAAAGACAGTTTCAATTACTGTTTCTGGTGAAGGGGGAAGTAATAATACGACAACTTGCGTTATTGGTAGACGATACAAACGATACAAGCGTACCCAATAATCTAGCATCCGCAGGGGTAGGGGTGGCGTAGATTCTAGTTTGGTTTGAAATTCCAGATGCAGAATGCGTCCTTCTAATTGTAAGAATGTGACATAATCTGCGCGAATTGGTTCGATACTCAATTCGGTTTTGAGAACTGTGACGGAAGTTTGCGGTGTACCCAAAACCCAACTGGCAAAGGTAGCAGGATGTTTTTCGGACAGGAGTTTGCAGAGGTTATCAAAAGACATTGACGATCGCCAACAATTGAACGAGATATTGTTATTATCTCGTGCAGTGGTTTGAGTAGGCGATGTCTACGACGGGCGTAGCTGCAGCACCATCGCTCAAGGAAGCTCATTATTATACTCTGGGCGTATCTTTTTAAATTTTTGTAATAATTACATTAATATTCCGTTTCTGGCTAGGTTGAGTTATCAGACGATAAAAAGATAACTGTAGCGGTTCCTGATTTACTAGTAAAAAACCTAACTCCCTTCTCTTTCGCTACTAAAGAAAGGGCAGAAACAGCCTTTATTACTAAATAAAATTACGAATTATACAAATGTATCTGCACATAATTAAAAAGCGATCGTCGCCCTTTTTCCTTTTTCCCTTTATTCTGCTGTTGACTCTCCTCCTCGCCCTGCCTTGGGTGAGTGCTAAAGAACAGCCTAAGCCAAAGCCAGAAGCGTGGCAGATTAACGGTATCGTTGCTGCCCTTGATGATGGATATGACGAAGTAAAGAGCTATGCATTCAACAGATTAGCTAAATATGATCTGAAAGATTTAAAATCTCTGGGGAAGAAACCAGAAGATATTGCTCAAAAAGCTGCCAAAATCCTCAAGGATAAAACCGTTGACGACTCTGTTCGTTCCGGTGCAGCATCGGCATTGGGAAATCTGGGGGAGG
>CAXUOL010000571.1:0-4834 GCA_964252435.1 uncultured Nostoc sp. | reverse complement strand
CTTGACAAGTAGAAAAAAAATAGTGATAATAGCAAAGTTGCCAAACAAGGGACTGTAGTTCAATTGGTTAGAGCACCGCCCTGTCACGGCGGAAGTTGCGGGTTCGAGCCCCGTCAGTCCCGTTCTAAATTTAGAAGTAGCATATCACCAAACTTAGATGATATTGAATTTGAAATTAGCCAAAGAGGCTGATTCAGGGTTTAAATATAAGCTACATTTATCATGCTTTACAAAAGAGAGAATTAACTGTGACTGTTAGAGTCCGTTTTGCGCCGAGTCCAACCGGAAATTTACATATTGGTTCAGCTAGAACTGCTGTATTTAACTGGCTATTTGCCCGTCACCACGGCGGTAAATTTATACTGCGAATAGAAGACACAGATTTAGAGCGATCGCGTCCCGAATACACCGAGAATATCCTTGAAGGACTGCGCTGGCTAGGACTTAACTGGGATGAAGGGCCATTTTTCCAATCTCAACGCCTGGCTCTTTATAAAGAAGCAGTAGAAAAACTGCTAGATCAAGGATTAGCTTATCGCTGCTACACCACTTCCGAAGAACTAGAGGCGCTCCGAGAAGCCCAAAAAGCTAAAGGCGAAGCACCTCGCTATGACAACCGTCATCGCAACCTGACCCCAGAACAACGCGCCGCTTTTGAAGCAGAAGGACGTTCTTCTGTAATTCGTTTCAAAATCGAAGATGGGCGGGAAATTGTTTGGAATGACCTAGTAAGGGGAAAGATGTCTTGGCGAGGTAGCGATTTAGGTGGTGATATGGTCATCGCCCGCGCCTCAGAAGAGGGTAGCGGTCAACCTTTATACAATTTTGTAGTTGTAGTGGATGACATCGATATGCAAATCACCCATGTCATCCGGGGAGAAGACCACATCGCCAACACCGCCAAGCAAATTTTACTGTATGAAGCAATAGGTGCAAAAGTTCCAGAGTTTTCCCACACGCCCCTGATTTTGAACAGGCAAGGACAGAAGCTTTCTAAGCGGGATGGAGTTACTTCCATTTCTGACTTTAAGCAAATGGGCTTTACTGCTGAAGGCTTGGTAAATTACATGATATTGCTAGGTTGGTCGCCACCAGACTCGACGCAAGAAATATTTACTTTAGAAGCCGCAGCCAAAGAATTTGGTTTTGAGCGCGTAAATAAAGCAGGTGCAAAGTTTGACTGGGACAAGCTGGATTGGTTGAACAGTCAGTATATCCACAATACGCCAGTAGATAAACTCACAGATTTACTCATTCCCTATTGGCAAGCGGCTGGGTATAAATTTGATAGTGGAAGAGAACGCCCCTGGTTAGAACAGCTAGTAACTTTAATTAGCCAGAGTTTGACTCGCCTGGTAGATGGAGTAGCTCAAAGCCAACTGTTTTTTAGCGATACAGTTGAATTTAGCGAGGAAGGAAGTACACAACTTAAGCAAGAAGGTTCTACTGCTGTTCTGCAAGCGATTGTCACAGCTTTAGAAAATCAGCCGCAACTGTCAGAAGCCGCCGCCCAGGAGATTATCAAACAAGTGGTGAAAGAGCAAAAAGTCAAAAAAGGCTTAGTGATGCGATCGCTCCGAGCAGCTTTAACTGGAGATGTTCATGGCCCCGACTTAATCCAATCTTGGTTACTACTAAATCAGATTGGTTTAGATAAGCCGCGCTTGAGTCGGGCTATAACGGAAGCTAAGTAGCGATTACTTCCAGATTTTAGAAATATTTTAGATTTTAGGGGCGCACAAACGTGTGCCCCTATCCATAAGGTAAAGCAACTATGGAAACAAGAAATCATTGACTAATTACTAATGAATTATTCTCAATTTCACATCTAAAATAGTTAGTCAATTCTCCTCATGTTGGGAACTTGGTGTGTAAAATTCATGTCTTCAAAAACACTTAGAAGCGAACGTAATTACAATGCCGACAAAAGCGCTCAATAGAGGGATGAGATTATCATTGATGATAGTTACGCTCTTCATCATATCGACAGTGAATGCTGCGACTGATGCTCAGGAAGCGCCAACGATATTTGGAGATGTCACCATTAGCCCTCAGTTTTCACCAGACCCTTTGACAGTTCGCGGGATGAGTGGTGGCTCAATATCTGGGAGTCAAGTAGGTGGGAGAAGCGAAACAGCCACTGGCCCTTGTACCGGATTTGTTGATGAAACACCAGACCACACATTAGCGTTAACAAGTAAATTTGACTATCTGAAGTTGCAAGTGCAAAGTCCTGAAGACACCACCATGATTATCAAAGGGCCCGGTGGTACTTGGTGCAATGACGATTTTGATGGCAAAAATGCTGGCCTTGTTGGTGAATGGCTACCTGGAAGTTACCAAATTTGGGTTGGTTCTTACGAAAAAGGCAAGTATCTTCCTTACACTCTAAAAATTACAGAAGTGAAGTAGGGCATTGGGCGTTAGGAGTGCTGAGTGCTGTTAGCGGAAGCGGGGCGTTTAGCCCGTGCTGAGTGCTGAGTTAAGAGTTAAGAGTTAGGAGTTTTGTTTATCTCCTTGTCCCCTTGTCCCCTCATCTTCCCTACTTTCCCTAGTCATGATTGAAAGCGGCTTAAACGATACCAAGAGTATTCTGGAGAAATTCTCTTTGTCTTTGCATCCCGTTGCGCTCACTTTTCTCGTGCGATATTGTATTAAAATTAAGTTAACTTTGATTAAGATTCTTGTTGGCATCGCCATAATGCTCTAATTGCCTTATGGCAGTGTATGTAAGAGATCAAATTAAACAAAATGGATTTATAAACATCCGTTTAACAGCTTAAAGTGACAGAGTGATGAACATTCGGTTACTAGAGCTAACGAGTTGTATAGGCATCTAGAGGCAAATTAAAATGAAATTCTCTTGGAAAGTCGTAGCACTCTGGACGTTGCCAGCTTTGGTAATTGGCTTTTTCTTCTGGCAAGGGGCGTTTGCAGGCGCTCCTGCCGACATGAGTAAAAATGCAGCCAATACCCGCATGACTTACGGTCGCTTTCTAGAATACTTGAACAGCGATCGCGTCAGCAGTGTGGATCTTTACGAAGGCGGTAGGACAGCAATTATAGAAGCCCGCGATCCAGACCTGGAAAATCGTGTCCAAAGGTGGCGTGTGGATTTGCCTGTTAACGCTCCTGAGTTAATTAGCAAGCTCAAAGAGAAAGCCATTAGTTTTGATGCTCACCCCATGCGGAATGATGGCGCAATTTGGGGATTGTTGGGCAATCTCATCTTTCCAGTTTTATTGATTACTGGGTTGTTCTTTTTGTTCCGGCGTTCTAGCAACCTCCCTGGCGGGCCAGGTCAAGCGATGAACTTTGGCAAATCCAAAGCGCGTTTCCAAATGGAGGCTAAAACCGGGGTCAAATTTGACGACGTAGCTGGTATCGAAGAAGCTAAGGAAGAACTGCAAGAAGTCGTCACCTTCCTGAAGCAGCCAGAAAGATTTACGGCTGTGGGCGCACGGATTCCCAAGGGAGTGCTGTTAGTTGGGCCTCCTGGAACTGGTAAAACTTTACTAGCAAAAGCGATCGCAGGCGAAGCAGGCGTACCTTTCTTCAGCATTTCCGGTTCGGAATTTGTGGAAATGTTCGTTGGTGTGGGTGCATCCCGCGTCCGCGATTTGTTCAAGAAAGCTAAAGATAACGCCCCTTGTATCATCTTCATCGATGAAATCGACGCTGTAGGAAGACAACGGGGCGCTGGTATCGGTGGCGGTAATGACGAGAGAGAGCAAACCCTCAACCAGTTGCTCACTGAAATGGACGGGTTTGAAGGTAACACAGGCATCATTATTATTGCTGCTACCAACCGTCCCGACGTACTAGACTCAGCCTTGTTGCGTCCCGGTCGCTTTGACCGCCAAGTAACAGTCGATGCACCCGATATCAAAGGGCGTTTGGAAATCTTGCAAGTCCATGCGCGGAATAAGAAACTTGACCCTAGTGTATCTTTGGATGCGATCGCTCGCCGCACTCCTGGATTTACTGGTGCTGACTTAGCTAACTTACTCAACGAAGCAGCAATTCTCACTGCTAGAAGACGTAAAGAAGCGATCACTCTCCGCGAAATTGATGATGCAGTCGATCGGGTAGTCGCTGGGATGGAAGGCACTCCCTTGGTAGATAGCAAGAGCAAGCGCTTAATTGCCTACCACGAAATCGGACACGCTTTGGTTGGGACTTTGTTAAAAGACCATGACCCAGTACAGAAAGTTACCCTGATTCCACGGGGACAAGCACAGGGTTTAACTTGGTTTACTCCCAACGAAGAACAAGGGTTAATTTCCCGTTCTCAGTTGAAAGCTAGAATTACTGGTGCTTTAGGTGGTCGCGCCGCCGAAGAGGTGATTTTTGGCGCTGCGGAAGTCACAACTGGCGCTGGTGGAGACTTGCAGCAGTTATCGGGAATGGCACGGCAAATGGTAACTCGTTTCGGAATGTCCGACTTAGGGCCACTGTCGTTAGAAAGCCAGCAGGGAGAAGTATTTTTGGGTCGTGACTGGACAACCCGATCTGAGTATTCCGAATCCATTGCTTCCCGCATTGATGGACAAGTTAGGGAAATTGTTGAGCAGTGCTACGACAATGCTAAGAAGATCATCCGTGACCATCGCACTGTTACTGATCGCTTAGTAGATTTGCTCATTGAAAAGGAAACCATTGACGGCGAAGAATTCCGCCAGATTGTGGCTGAGTATGCTGAAGTACCTGAGAAGCAACAGTACGTACCGCAACTGTAATAGTTGACTCTTTTCTGGGTACTATAGACCTCTTGCAAAAATCCTTAAATCACCCCTCCCCAACCCTCCCCTTGTGAAGGCTACGGTGTACACAC
>CAXUOL010000570.1:0-4837 GCA_964252435.1 uncultured Nostoc sp. | reverse complement strand
CAAAGCTAGTACACTCATTAACAACACCCCCATCACTCCTTGCAGGGGATTATTATTCACACCAGTTACCCAATCAGGAACTTGACCAGAATATTTTACTAATTTACCCACATTAATAATGTAGTAACCCCAAACTAAACCACCATGCAAACCAATTGGAAAACCCAAGCGTCCCCTTTGCCAACGCTTTCCCCATACTTGCGTTAACCCCAGCAGTACTAAAGCTGGAAATTGCGGCAGTGTATGAATAATTGCCTCCAACGGTTTAATAAAGTGCAATGTAGCAAACGCAGTTGCATCTGTCCACAGTGCCACACGCAGACTGTAATCTCGTTGTAATTCATCTAGCAACCAGCCTCGGAATAACAATTCCTCAGCAAATCCAACACCTAAGCCAACAAGTAAACCCTCTAAAACAACTTTCAGCAAAAAAACTTTCGATTGTTGCCACACCAACCAACCCAACAAACTTTCTACTCCAAAAAGTATCAGAATATTAATTATGCCCAGAGCCAAGCCACGCAATAAATCCACACCGTTTTGCCGCGTGAATTCTAAGCCATAATGCCGCAGAATTTGAGGCTGCAGGTAGACATATTTACCCCATAATCTTAAGAGAAAAATAAATACTGCATATAACAATACCAATGTCAATATACTTTCTAAGTTTGAATCATGCACTAGTAAGTATATTGGTGTAGCTAATGGCAACCATAGCAACAATAAAATCAAAATAAAAGCACCCAGCCTAATAGGGGCAGGGCGTTCAGCTAAACGGACAAGGTTTTGTTTCATACTAAATAAGTCATCAAACATCAGTCAATACTCTAAACTTCGACTAATGACCAATGACCAATGACTATTCATCAGGTTCAATCGTGCTACTTAAACCGTGACTTTTCAATGTTTCGCAATAAAACTCAGCGTGTTCTAGGGCGCAAGTAATGACTAAAGCTAGCCCGTTAGTATGGGCTTCCATCATGATGCTCACAGCTTGGGGTTGGGTAAGGCTAGGTACAGTGACTATTAGTGACTGTACAACATGCTCCATAGAGTTGTAGTCATCGTTATGGAGCAAAACGCGATACCGAGGCGCGAGCTTGCGGGATGTGGAACGCTTTTCAATGGTTTCAACTGACACGGCTCTTTGCTCTTTTCTCGTTACTTCACTACAACAAAATCTCTGTCTTGCGATCGCTCAACAGTTCTTTACCTATTCTATAGTATTTCTGCTCAGATACTATGCTAGGAAAACCCTTTGCTGGCAGGGATTGGTTGTATTAGTTTTGCGTAGCTACTTAGATCAGGCACACGTCTAAGACATGGCTGCCATAAGAGTGCTACCCTAATCTTACAGAAGCTTTTCTTAAAGGTAGCGCATTTTCACTTTTAAGATTAAGGAAGTTGCAAGCAAAATAATCCTTGCCCCTGCCCAAGATGGACATTAGCCTAGATTTTCTTCAAGCGGGACAAATTGTGTCTCTAGAGTATGGCGACAGAAACCTGTATGCAGAAGTCATTCAATTTGTAGTTTCCCGCCAGCTATGCTGGGTGCGTCCTTTATTAATGGTTACTTTCATAGAAGAATCACCCCTAATTACCGATTTGCGAGATGCATCTGACTTACTTTGGCCTGCCAATTTATTTCGCCCAGCATTAGACACAGAAGTAATTACCTTCTTAAGCCAACTTTTAGCGAAAGAACCAAAAACTGAACCTGATTCAGTCGCAAAACAACAACTCAATCAGTTTATTCACCAACTTTGGCAAGCATATCAAGAGGGGTTGGGGATTAGGGATTAGGGCATTGGGCTTTGGGCATGGGGAATAGACAACGTAGAGACTTCTTTAATAATTCTTCCTTATCTTCTTTGTATTCCCAGTCTCTTCCTCAACTGTAACGAATACTAGCCTCTTTCATGCGTTGAAGACTGTGAAATTCCATTGTTACATCCTTCGCACCCGGAATTTTTTCGTCCGTTGGTAAGGTGGGTAATTTTGGTTAGCAGCTTCGTCAATCGCCTCATGCATCACCTGGAGGATATGACCAGGAGTCAGTTTGTCTGAATTGATTGATATCAACTCCCTTCGCAACGAGTTCATTCCGCTTGTGGAAATTTCAGCAAACAGATTGGGAGGAATTTTTTTAGGCGTTTAGCGAACTGTATGGCAATTTACTACGAATGTACAATGTAAAGATTCATTAGCACAGTTTAAGCTACCTTAACTATTTAAATAATCAACCTCATAGAAAAATACTACCAATAATGTCGCCCTTATATCCCTCTGCTAAATTTAATTACAATTACCTTAGGGAGTCCTCGTACCCTTACAGGAAAGCAAACTACAGGCAACTTATCGTAGAGAGTGTGATTACGTTAGCGTAGCGGTAGCGAATCCGCATCTCGTAGAGAACGTCATTATGAACTATTTTAAAATCCCAGGCTAGGAACCAACTGGATTCGTCCAGCATCCATCTCTGCCATTAATAATTCTAGGGCTTCGTAATCAACATCAGAAATGTAACCCAGTTCTGTCAGTTCTGAATTGATTTCATTCTCTATCTCAGGAGTTAGTTTTTTAATGTCAAGAGCTTTTTCTACCAATTTACGAATAGCGTACTGAGTTCTCATAAGTAATAACCCAACTGTAATATGACACTAATCATCCCAGATCAGCCTCAGTATAAAGAGTGATCCAAATACTAACTTAGTAGTGATATATATCACAATTTAATTAGTTAGATAGATAATTCACTATGACTTTGCCGTATGCCATCAGCAACGCTAAAGTGAGAGATTTAACCTAACGTTAAGACTTAGCTAAATTAGCTTTAGTTATAGACTAAGCAATGCTTATCAGCATAGTTACTGATAATTTGTCTGCTCTATGGCCGTCTATAGTTGATTGTTTTTGAAGTGACATAAAAAAAAAGTATATATAAACACATTTTAACCTGGAATTATAACAATCTTTAAACAGACATCCTAAAGCAATAAAGATTCCGCAAAGAGAGCTAAGACGTATGGTCGATGCAACAAAATAGAGTTTATGTTCAAATAATCCTTAGCTTGACGCTTCAAAATTCTTAATAGGATGTAACTATGCAGGCAGTGCTTAACTATCCCAAGATTGCAGTCATTCGCCCCCAAGGGTGTTTAAATGCTGCAAACGCCTTGGAATTTGAACGAGATATGGCTACAGCGTTGGCGCAAAATGGTATTTCCATCTTGGTAGTAGACCTCGCGGCAGTAGAATCGTTAGACAGCGCGGGGTTGATGGCATTGTTATCTACACACAAGCTGGCTCTTACTTTAGGAAGAAGTTGCCAACTTTGCGCTGTTGCTCCACAAATTAGAATTATTTTTGAACTGACGCAACTCGATAGAGTATTTGAAATATTAGACGCTGAAGCCGAATTGGCCCAAACATAACTTTATCTAAAAGCACAAAGGTTCGCACAATAAAGGGGCTTTTTGTAAAGGAGTTGTAAGTTGCAACGATAAACTTTGTTAGAAGACTAAATTCAATGCTAATGTTGGGGTTGGTAGCTGTAATTAAGGTAGCTAGAAGATAGCACAGTGGTTGTTGCAGTTGAAAGATTAATAACGTCTGATATTTTAAAACCAGCCCGTTACCTGGGTAACGAGCTGTTAGCAGTACACAAACCTTGGGATACGGCAGCAATACGTTGGGTTTTAACCTACCCAGAAGTATATGAAGTCGGTGCATCTAATTTAGGGCACATCATCCTTTATAACATCTTGAATGCCCAACCGCGTCAATTGTGCGATCGCGCCTACCTCCCAGGAAAAGACCTGGCAGCCAAACTACGCGAAACTAATACGCCGTTGTTTGCTGTAGAATCAAAGCGATCGCTCACAGAATTCGACATTTTAGGCTTTAGCCTCAGTTACGAGCTGGGTGCAACTAATATCTTAGAAATGTTGGATTTGGCTGGAATTCCCTTGACGTGGCGAGAACGGCAAAAAGCAGGGAAAGCAGGGGGAGAATTTACGAATCTCCAGTCCCAGTTTCCATTGATTTTTGCTGGTGGGCAAACAGCAACATCTAATCCTGAACCTTATGCCGACTTCTTCGACTTTATCGCCCTTGGAGATGGAGAAGAACTGCTGCCAGAAATTGGTTTGGTGTTGGAAGAAGGCAAACAAGCAGGATTGAGTCGGGAAGATATATTACTGGATTTGGCACAGATACCAGGCGTATATGTCCCTCAGTTTTACGACATGGCAGAGGATGGCTCAGTTCACCCTCGTCGCCCAGACGTGCCAAAACGAATTCTGCGACGGGTTGCAACTCCCATACCAGCATATTCCATCGGGTTAGTTCCATACATAGAAACGGTTCATGACCGCTTGAGTATTGAGATTCGGCGTGGTTGCACTCGTGGCTGTCGCTTCTGTCAACCAGGAATGCTAACTCGACCAGCACGGGATGTAGAACCGGATCAGGTGGTAGAAGCAATTGAACAGGGTATGCGGGCAACTGGTTACAATGAGTTTTCCCTCCTATCTCTGAGTTGTTCTGATTATTTGTCCCTACCAGCAGTAGGGATGGAAATCAAAAATCGCTTAAAAAATGAAAACATTTCTCTGACTCTACCAAGCCAACGGGTAGACAGATTTGATGAGAATATTGCCAATATTCTGGGAGGTACGCGCCAAGGTGGCCTGACTTTTGCTCCAGAAGCTGGAACTCAGCGAATGCGAGATATTGTTAATAAGGGGTTGACGAATGAAGAATTGTTGCGGGGAGTCAAAACCGCTTGGGAGCAAGGCTGGGATAAAATAAAGTTGTATTTTATGATTGGCTTGCC
>CAXUOL010000569.1:0-4840 GCA_964252435.1 uncultured Nostoc sp. | reverse complement strand
AACTAGTAGCGATCGCTCGTGCCTTAGTCATCCAGCCTAAAATATTATTATTAGATGAGCCAACCTCTGCTCTCGATCCTGGTACGGCTTCTCATCTAATACAAGTCTTAACCCAGTTGAGTCAAACTCATCAAACCACGATTCTGATGGTAAATCACCAACTGGAACTAGCCCAGATGTTTTGCACCCGGTTATTACACCTACAACAAGGTCATTTATTCGCAAATCAAAGAGCCTCAGAGATAGACTGGATTGAATTACGAAAAGGCCTGATTCAAGCAGAAGCTCAAGACAATTTTGGATTTTAAATTTTGGATGAGTCAGGAGATAGGAATCAGGAGTTGTTTTCTTACTGCCCAATGCCCAATGCCTTTCAGGAGTGCTGAGTTAGGAGTTAGGAGTTAAGAGTTAAGAGTTAGGAGTTTTGTTTATCTCCCTTATCTCCCTCATCTCCCCAATGCCCAATGCCCCATTCACACTTGACTACTAGTAAGTGTTGAACGTTGATTATTAAATCTCTCTCTAGCTAACTTTGTTGTCTGTGACTGTGAAATATTGGTATTCAAAATTTCCATGTTAAAACGGTATCCAACATTGCGGATAGTTTGAATCAAATTGGGTTGCCGGGGATCGAGTTCAACCTTTTTCCGCAGCGATAAAACGTGAGTATCAATAGTACGAGGGTTATCAATAGCGTCAGGCCAAGCACGACGCAGCAATTCCGATCTACTTAGAGGTACTCCTCCAGCTTGTGCTAAAACGTACAGCAAACTGAATTCCTGGGGCGTTAAGTCAATAAACTCCCCTTGAAAGCGGACACGACGCTGAACTAAATCGATTTGCAAAGTGCCATAATCCAAATAAGCTGGTGCAGTAGGTGTGCGCTTCCGGCGAATCAGTGCCTCTACTCGTGCCAAAAACTCTTGCATCCCAAAAGGTTTGCTCAGGTAATCATCTGCACCCGCCTTTAAACCTACGACTATATCAGCTTCACTATTACGGGCAGATAGCATTAAGATTAGAGGCTGCTGCTGACGATGCAACCAACGACAAAACTCAATGCCATCACCATCAGGCAGGTCTGCATCCAAAACTACCAGTGTTGGTTGATGGCTTAAAAATACTTCCCTTGCTTGATAAATACTGGCAGCTTGATGCACGCGGTATTCCAGTTGTTGCAAGTGCCAACCCAACAACGACCTTAAATGGGGATTTCCCTCAATGATTTCTATACAAACCGAACCCACGGTGGCAAGACCCCTTAGCGTCGATGACTTTCAAAGTAACAAGCCCATCTCTAAGGTTTTGTAGCCTTTGTTACTTCAATTGCGATTAACTTTACATTTCCTAATAAAATGAGTGGCAATATCTTTAATTTATGCCTTGCCATAGGCGATTAGAAATATTATTAAGTTTTTATTAAATTTATCGAAAGTGTTGTTAGACTTATGAAAAGTTCTTTTAACTTAACATTTTGCTTTTAGATGGGTGTAATGTGGCAAATATCTATAACCCAACCAGCTAACCCTACTACAACAGCTTTTCAACCTGATGAGGAAAGTCGATTTTTTCGCAAAAATTTAGTGCTTCTATCCAGGAATATAACATCAATACAATTGGGCTGTTGATTGTGAAAATCAAAAAAAATAACTTAGCAGTTAACTAGAATCAATGTTTTCTGGAATAGGATTAAAGTAGCTTGTAGCTGCTATGAGGGTAATACCCAAAGTAGATGTGTTGACTTTGAGTTTATGCCAAAGTGAAATTACACTTCACTTTTTAGCGTGAATCATTTACAATTCTCATTCCAAAGAGATTAATACAGCAGTTATGCTCCAAGACACACAAACCATCCGCTATTACCAAAGACTCACCGACGCCTTCGTCGAGCTATGGAATCGCGGTTATCGCACGGATGATATGCGGATGTATTTGGATGGATATCTAGCCGCACTGCGACATAGCAACGTCATTGAACCTTTTCTGATTCATCGCCTAGAAGAGGAGGCCAGCCGCTATTTGTACGATGGATCGAACTTTGCAGTCCCGCAACCACAGCCACAACCCGATTACTACTAAGTACCATTTACCTGGTCATTGATAGTAACCGTTAATTACCGCAGATTATTATAGCATATTATCTGTATTGGTCAACGGGTTGTCGTGGTGTGAAGAAATTTTGGAGATATTGTATTGATTAAACGCATCCCCTCAGCCCTATATTGGTTTTGCCAATTAGACTGAGGGGATTGTTGTCTAGCAATAAAATCAAGTCCAACAAAGAGTATTTTTGTCAGAAACCGATTAAAAAACCCTTGAAAGGCGAAAGAAATAGTATTTCTCCTTTCAAGGATATAAAAAACGGTATATTGCCTCGATCGCGAAGGGCAAATTCAGCAGCATATCCTTTAGTTTGCGTAAAGAAAGATTAAGAAGCTAATGCTACTTCTACCTTTTGCTGCAATTCGCCTTTTTGGTACAGTTCAATTAAGATGTCAGAACCGCCAAGGAATTCACCATTGAGATACACTTGGGGAATTGTGGGCCAGCTAGAGTATTCTTTAATACCTTGACGAATTTCCGGGTCTGATAGAACGTCAACTGTCTCAAAGGGAACTCCCAAGGTATTGAGAATCTGCACAACATTGTTGGAGAAACCACATTGGGGCATTAACTTGTTTCCCTTCATGAAAACTAAAATCTTGTTTTCTTGTACCAAGCTATCAATTTTGTCTTTGAGTTCTGGTGTCATGGTATTTGTGTTTCCTATGTTGTATTAATTAGAGTGAGGAGTGAGGAGTGAAAAGTGAGGAGTGAAGAGTGAAAAGTGAGGAGTTAAAAATTCATAATTCATAATTCATAACTTCTAACTCCTAACTTCTAACTCCTAACTCCTAGCTTTAGGAACTTGCTGTTGCTTGCCAAGCTTCGGGAGTGTATGTTTTCACCGCCAAGGCATGAATCGCTTCAGTTGACATAGCTTGACCCAACGCACCATAAACTAACTGGTGCTGTTGCACTAGTCCTTTACCTGCAAAGTGCGATGAAACTACTGTCACCTGATAGTGGTCGCCGCCACCAGTCAAGTCTTGCACCTGAATCTGTGCGTCTGGCAGTTCCGCCTTGATCATTTCCTCAACCTGTTGCGGACTAATCATCGCAATTCCTGAAAAAACTTACTTTTCTATTATTAACAGATATAGAGCAAATGCCTGTGCCAACTTCAGGCTTTGGCAAGGCTGTAGATAAACGCGCCTCTGAGGTGTATTGCTTGAGAACGCTCAGGTTTTGGTTACGGCGGATAGCTCTATCCTAGCACTGGGGCATTCCCAAGCGACTGGTTAGAGAAATATGGGTATGCAAAAAGAGGCAACAAAAATTTAATTTATTTTTTTGGGGATGAGGAGGATGAATTACCACCTTCTCTGGGATAGGGAGAATCAACAAAACCCAACTCAAACAACTGTTTATAGGCTTTCTTGCCTAAATCCCGCGTTGGGTTTTGACTCTTAATTATTTGAATCAACAATGGTACAGCTAATTCTGGCTGATTTTGTGCCCGATGTACCAATGCTAGCTGAAAAGTAGCTTCATCTCGCTTTTGGGCTGTTAATAAAGCTTTTTGACGCTGAGAATCAGAAACTCTGTTGTCAATTCCCGAAAAGCTAGAATTTAACTCTTGATAAAAATTAGATAGCTGATTATAAACTTGACGTGCTTCTTGGAGTTTCTTGGCAGCTAAGGGGTAGTTTTGAGCAGAAACAGCTTGTTCTGCATCTTTTACTAAGCGATCGCCACCTGCAATACTCAAGAGGCTGTTACTTTCGGTTATGGGGCGGAGGTTATTAGGAGCGTTGGGGTCAATGAGTTGTGGTTGGCTGGTAGTGCCTGGTGACTGTGATACCTGAGCATTCACAGGTGATAGCAGGCTGAGGACTGCTATAACTGATAAAACAGTACGGTGCATCAAGGTAACAGCGACAGCAGTGTTCATGGGATCAATTAGTGCGACAACTATACAAGAGAGTTATGGAAACTTCGGGTATCTTAACTCTGTTTTGGTCTTGGACAAAGCAAAGTTACATCCTAAGTATCTCTGATTTAGACTAAAAATCAGTTTAATAGAGTTCCCATTACCCCTGTATACCAACTGACTTATGTCGCTGTGATGAGAAATACCTACGCTGGAGTACGTCACCATCTAGGCAATTAATTAGCTTTTGGCTCAAAAAAATGCCAAATTGGCTGAAATATATCATCAATAGAGGGTAATCTATATATACATACTTAAAGGTTGCAAAACACCACTAATCTTTTGTGACTTACTCAGGATGAATATAGCAGTTAGTAATTAGTGTCAAATATTCAAAAGGTGCAGTTTTTGAATTATGCACGGTCAATGATTATCAGGTTTGACTTTATCAAGAATTAGTAATTTCTGCAAATGCGTGGTTAGTAACTTTTGTTTCTTGATGGCTCAATTGTTGCAGTACCTTTGCTAAATCAGTTGTGATGTTTTTTGCATCTTGTTTTATACAGCCATTCATGTAATCCGCGACTCTGATTGGGGAGCCAATGTCAATACTCACATCTGTACCCCAATTGGGATAAGGTTGGCTGTAGTTAATGCCTATGGGTATAATTTTCACTCCCAGCCCGGAATGACTAGATTCAGCACTCAAAGCAAGACGAGCAATTCCTGACTTCAACTGGTGAACTTGGCCATCACGAAAAATGTTACCTTCTGGAAAGATTACCAGGGTTTTTTGCTGCTGAAGTAGCTCTACTCCATGTCGCAGCGTGCGGATTGACGGATGCTTAGAATTTACAGGAAACCCCC
>CAXUOL010000568.1:0-4840 GCA_964252435.1 uncultured Nostoc sp. | reverse complement strand
TTACCAAGGTAACTGTTATTCGCAAAACGCTGGTGAGGTGCGACCTTTAGGGAATGTGCATCAAAAAATTATGTTGGATTTTATTCAGACATACCAACAAACATAGTACCGCAAGGCGGAAGTCTGCCCCTTGGGGGAAGTCAAAAGTCAAAAGTCAAAAGTCAAAAGTATTATGCGATAGGGTTTTTAGGGATTTTAAATGGTTGCTTTATTTACGCCGTGGCGTACTAGTGTACCCTCCTTGCGTGTATTGTAATTGCAGCACGATCTCCTAAATAGTTATATGCTTTTTCAATAATCAAAATCAAAGCCAAAATAAAGTTAGAACTCTTGTGGAGTCATTACTAATGCAATCAGCAAATAAACTACCGCGATGGTTAACTATAGGATTGGCATTTCCGATTATTATTCTCAACGGCTGGCTATTGCTCCAGGTTATACAGTATTTTCAACCCTTAGTTAGCATTATTGCCGCCGCCATTCTGCTAGCTTTTGTCTTGAATTATCCAATCCAGTTTCTCCAGGAACAAGGAGTGAAACCCAACTTAGCAATAGGGGGAGTGTTGCTTTTGACTCTGGTGATTTTAGTAGCTTTAGGCATCACCTTGGTTCCCCTGATTATTCAACAGCTCGTTGAACTGGCTAATATTTTGCCCAGTTGGATTGATTCTGGTACTCAGCAGCTGCAAGCTTTTCAGGATTGGGCGTTAAGTCAACAGCAACTTCCGATTAATTTAAGTGGTTTATTTACCCAAGTTCTGGAACGATTATCTAACCAACTTCAGTCTTTCACTGGTAGAATTCTTGGTTTTGCTGTCGATACCATTGGTATTGTCCTCAATGTGCTGCTAGCGGTAGTGCTGACTATCTACCTAATATTGAATGGTGAACGTCTTTGGGACGGAATTTTTCAGTGGTTTCCCCCTAATATTGGGTCAAGAGTACGGGAATTGCTGCGAGAGGATTTCCACAATTACTTCATTGGTCAAGCAACATTGGGAGCTGTGTTAGGAGTGACAATTACTCTGGTGTTTTTGGCGCTGCAAGTTCCCCTAGCTTTACTTTTTGGCATTGGTATTGGCTTATTTTCACTCTTCCCCTTTGGTACAGGAGTTGGTATCGCCATAGTAAGTTTGTTGGTAGCGTTGCAAAATTTTTGGTTAGGGGTGGAAGTCTTAGGTGTAGCTGTTGCGATCGACCAAGTTAATTCTAATATTATTGCACCTCGAATTCTCAGTAATTTGACTGGCTTAAATCCTGTGTGGGTGGTGATTTCTTTATTGCTGGGTGCAAAATTGGGAGGAGTACTGGGTTTATTAATTGCGATCCCGATTGCGAGTTTTATCAAGGATATAACAGATAGCTGGCGGGCTGGAGAGTTTAATAAGATAGAGAATATAGAGTCAGAACCTGTGACGGTAAAAAGTGAGAGAGCAGGAACTTATAGCTAAAGTCTCATCAATAAAATTCCTTTTAGTCAAGGGAATAATAGAATACAACGCTTGCAGAACATGACTGCGAAGCTCTACGCCAGAAAACCTAAGCAGTCAGTATTTTGAAAAAATGAAAAGTTGTTTAAAACTTACCTTTGACAATGGGAAAATAGCATTAGCTACTCAAGTTGAGCAGCCAGAAGAATTGCCTTATGCTCTTGAGGCAATAGGGCTGTGCGGTTCGCGTCCTGTTTTAGTAGTAGTGGGGGGTGCAAGTAACATTAGTGAAGCTGACTTTCTGCGTATTCAACGGTTGTTTGTGGAAGTTTTAGCCCCCATCGCCGAAACTTTGGGGGCTTATGTCGTGGATGGGGGTACGGATGCAGGAATTATGCGAATGATGGGTGCGGCTCGTACCCAAATAGGTGCTAAGTTTGCTTTAGTTGGTGTGACACCTGAAGGCAAAGTGGCTTTACCTAATCATTTGGAAACTGCTGCTGCTGATTTAACACCGTTAGAGCCAAACCATACTCATTTTGTACTAGTTCCTGGGAAGAATTGGGGCGACGAGTCTCCTTGGATATCTTGTGTTGCGACTATGCTGGCTAATGATGCACCTTCGATGACAGTACTCTTGAACGGTGGTGAAATTACCTTTAAGGATGCCTTTTCTAGCGTTAATAGCGGCAGGGTAGTTCTTGTGATTGCTGGTAGTGGGAGAACCGCAGATATACTTGTAGATGCTTTGCGTGGAAAGGCTACTGATGAACGAGCCAAAAAGCTCGCTAAATCTGGTACATTACAATACATCGACTTAATCGACATAGAGAAAGGAGTTGAGAATTTAGGCAAAGTAATTAAGAGTTTACTTTCTAATTAGGAGTAAAAAGTGGCAAAAAAAGATAGTTATCATGAATTTTTAAAAGAAGATTTTAACAAGTTATTTGCAGGTATTAACTTAGGTGATGTACAAAAACATTTTTTGCGATCGCGTTGGTTAGACCAAGTACTCTGGATGGAAGGTAAAGCAAATTTATCGCGCGATCGCCATTATTTTTTACGGATAACAACTATTATTGGTGGTGTCGTTCTCCCGGCATTGGTAAGTCTAAATATTAACACTAATTTCAAACCTAACAATAGGGTTATCATTATGTGGTCAACTTTTGGTTTGAGCCAAATAGTTGCTATTAGTGCTGCCATTGAAGAGTTTTTTCACTATGGAGAACGCTGGCGACACTATCGCCGAACAGTTGAATCTCTGAAAACCCAAGGGTGGCAATTTTCGCAGTTGACAGGCCCTTATCGTATTTATCCAAGCCACGAACAGGCATTTAATCTATTTGCAAGTCATGTAGAAGATATTATTCAGCGAGATGTGGAAATATATGCCACTCAAGTTGTACAAGAAAAGAAAGAAGAAAAACAGAATCAGGAAGACCATATCTTTCTGCAAAATACAAAGATCACCAATTTAGAAGAGAAGAAAGACGAAGATTGAAGAAGAATTCAGAAGTCAGAATTCAGAAGTCAGAATTCAGAAGTCAGAATTCAGAAGTCAGAATTCAGAAGTCAGAATTAAGACGCTGGCGGACTCGCTCTAAGCGTTCGCGTAGCGTCTCGTAGAGAAGCCATGCCGTTGGCGTTCGCGTAGCGTCTCTGAAAGAGAAGAGAAGGCTTTACGCAACGCTTACAGTCGGGGATTCAGTTCCTAAAGGATTAAAAGCTGCTGTTGTTATTGCTAGAACTTCGCTTGGCACGTTTTTGCTGGTACATCAACTCATCTGCCTGCAATATCAGTTTTCCCAATGAAACATCTTCATTGATAACGCACTCTTGAACTCCAATACTCATTGATAGATAATAACTTCTACCTCGATTTTGATTAAATAAATCAATGTTAGTTTGTAGGCGAACACTAATTGTATTCGTATAATCTGAACATTTCGGAATGAATACAACAAACTCATCACCCCCCAATCGGGCAATGATGTCAGAATCTCGGTAAGTTTGCCTTAGTAAATCTGCGGCGTCTACTATTAAACGATCTCCAAATTCATGTCCAAAGTTGTCATTGATTTGCTTCAATCCATCTATATCTATAAATAGGAGACAACAGGGCTTTTGTAACCGATGGGCTAGTTTTAATTGCTGATCTGCAAATAGAAAAAAGCCTCGTCGATTGTAGACTCCGGTTAATTCATCCGTTAGAGATAAGCGCCGAACTTCTGCCTCAACTTTTTGATGCCCCTCTATTTCTTTTTCTAGTGCAGCAGTTCGATTTTGGACTCTTTGTTCTAATTCATTATAAATCTGCACGTTTTCCATTGCGACAGCCGTTGTGTCTGCCAATGCCTGTAATAGCTTTACTTTTTCTTCCGTTGGCTGATATAAGGTTGCCCAATATGTTCCAATTGCACCGATGGGGTTACACGCTCGGATCGGCACCATTGCCAAACTTTTGACAAAAGTTGGTTGGTAAGCTGCAAATGGAATTCGTTCATCTCCATAAATATCGCTAATCACAACGGGCTGACGGTTTTGCATTGTATACCCACTAATGCAAATACTCATCGGAAAACGTCGCCCTTTCCATAAGGGAGCGATCGCATCTTCATCTGCGTAATAACATTGATCTCCATCTCGTAGCACAAAACTAGCCCCATCTGCCCCAGTCAGCCTACGCGCAGATTTTCGCACAATCTCCATAATTTGCTCTAGCGTCCGTGCTAGTGACAATGCTTGAACAACCTCAATTAAATGCTCCATCCCCTGAACATAAGACATTTCAGCTTCGACATCATTAGAATCAGAAATGATAACAGGTGAAGCAGAGCTTTGAAAATTCATGCGCTTCTACCAATAAACAACGATCAAAAATTAGTTGAGACTGCGATCGCGATCGCAATGTCTTCATTCTGAAAAACAAGGCAAATGCATCTTATTTTTATAATGCTTACTGGGTAAAGGTTTCAAGCATTATTTTTGGAACTGAAATTTTAAACCCATGCTGGGCAGGGATTACAGAATTGAAGCAGAGGCAGGGGAGCAGCGAGCAAGGGGGATAGTTTAGATGGGGATTCGACCCCAACCTCACTTGAACCACTTATTAGAAGTGGGGGACTCAGACCCATGTTCCCCCCTTCATTCCACGGCAGGAGAAAGGGGTCATTTTCCCCAGCTAAGAGCCCCCTGCCTCTTCGTTGAAATGCGTTTACCCTGATTCTAAAAAATTTCCCATTTTATTCTATTAGAGATATTACGGATTTTTTAACGATCTATCTAAAGAAAGATTGCAAAAATATCTTGATATGTTAAAAAAAATTATTTTTGCGAATAAAAAAGCTGAGACTTACAGCAGTTTTCATGTATTTGAACCACACCTGTCGTAGGGGCGCAAGGCCTTG
>CAXUOL010000567.1:0-4850 GCA_964252435.1 uncultured Nostoc sp. | reverse complement strand
CCAGGTAATGCCTTTGGGGTTGCAGGTGAAGGTTATGTCAGGATCAGTTTGATTGCAGACTGCGATCGCTTGGGTGAAGCTTTACATCGCTTCAAGCAAGCTGGCATCCGCTATCAACCTGAAACTGTAGTCCCTGCTTCCGAGGCGATCGCCGATCTCGTTAGTTGATTATAGAAAGGAAAACCAATATTACATGACTAAAATTTTTGCTGATGGTCTTTGAAATCGTGTAAAAAAGTAGAAAAAGTTAACAATGATTGTACTAATATTTACATCAGTTAAGAAACTCAAGAATCTTGAGTTAAAGCGGCTGCTTTAAAAAAAGTATCTGTTAAAAACTAGTTTCTTCTCTTTTGAGAGAAAGTATTCAAAAAAGTTTTGGGCAAATTTGCTATTCTAGTTGCACAAAATACTACAACTGATACTAAACAATATGAATAAGTGGTACAAAGAAGACCTTGCGTTTATTCATGATGTCGGTTTTCGTGACTTCGCTCTTAAATCTGCTCCAGGCATCTTAGAAATCCTGGCTCAAAACAAAATACATGATGGACTAGTGGTTGACTTGGGTTGTGGTAGCGGATTATGGGCACAAGAACTCACCAAGGCTCATTATCATGTTCTCGGAGTCGATATTTCTGAGTCGATGATTAATATTGCACGAACAAGAGTGCCGAATGCCGAATTTCGGATCGATTCACTATTTAAGACAGATATTCCGTCATGCAATGTCGTCACATCCATTAGTGAATGCCTCAGCTACCTATTTGATCCAGACAATGATCGCCAAACCCTTGTTCAGCTTTTCCACCGCATATATAACGCCTTAACTCCTGGAGGTGTATTCATCTTCGATATTGCGGAGAAAGGACAAGTTGCACAAGGTACCACAATTAGGGGATTCACTGAAGGAGATGGCTGGGTAGTATTAGTTGAAAAAAAGGAGGATCAAGAGCAAATAACTTTGACTCGCCAAATTACCAGCTTCCGCAAGATGGGGGAACACTACAGACGATCTGACGAAGTACACCACGTGCGGTTATACGAAGCGACAGCTATTGCAAGTGAACTCTCTGGCGTGGGTTTCCAAGTTGAAACAACCCGTAGTTATGGTCAATACCTTCTGTCAAAGGGTCATGCAGTATTCATTGCACGCAAACCATCTGAATAAATACCTGATCTCAAATCCAATATCTAATTTTTTTTGCTATGGTGATCCTAAAGTAATTGTTAAGTACTTACGAGGTGTCAATCAATTGACTAGTCGATTAACTTGTATATTAAACTACAGATACATACAAATAATTTATCTATAAAGTAAAGTGCATCTGTTTTGTTACTTATTAGGTTGGGCAATACGCGCTTCAATATCTGACAATGTTTGTAACAATAAACTCCTTGCCTGCAATTGCCAACCCCATTTCTGAATTCTGTAAGCTAATACAGTGCCAACTACAGACGTTAACAAGCCTAGAGGTTGATTTAAAGAAATTCCCAACAACAAACCCAATCCAGCAATTCCCCAAAATGGTAAGGCTATCGCTTGTCTTTGTTCTTCTATAACTTGAGTAATTATATTAGATTGCTTATTAGCTAATAATGCTTCTTTGACTTGCCTCTGCTCGGCTGCCGATACCGATAAACCTATTTTACGGCGTAGTTTTTCTATTTTGCGGGCATCAGTGCTGTATTCAGTTAGTTCATCTTCTGCCATTTTCAGGAGTCGTTCTAGCTGCACCATAATTTATTACATCCGGTATTTTGAGCGAGTTATTAAACTGAATGATTGTTAATTTTTCTTGCTTATAATTTTGTATTTCATCACCAAATATCAAACTACGCGACAGAACCAAAAATCTAAAGTTGAATATGGGAAAAATAAATATAGTAGCAGTTATGCACTTACAAGTTGAGTATAAACTTAAAAGGTAATATTTATGACTACAGTATCTAAAAGCACTTTATCTCTATCTGCCCAAGAGCGATCGCTCATTCTCTGGTTTAATGAAATTGGGATTGCTGATATACCAGTAGTTGGTGGTAAAAATGCCTCATTAGGGGAAATGATTCAACAGTTAACACCCAAAGGCATTAATGTTCCCACCGGATTCGCCACTACTGCTTACGCTTATCGTCATTTCATTCAATCAGCGGGGTTAGAAGCAAAGCTACGCAAACTTTTTGCTGACTTGGATGTTGAAGATGTCAAAAATTTACGAGAACGCGGCAAAAAAGCGCGATCGCTATTAATCCACACACCATTTCCTGTAGAATTGCGTGAGGCGATCGCCACAGCATACCATACTCTCTGCGAACAATACCATGCAGACACAGATGTAGCAGTCCGTTCCAGCGCCACTGCTGAAGACCTTCCCGATGCTAGTTTTGCTGGACAGCAGGAAACTTACCTCAACGTTGTTGGTGTCGAAGGAGTTTTAGCAGCTTGTCACAAATGCTTTGCGTCTCTATTTACCGATCGCGCTATTTCTTATCGCCACGCCAAGGGATTTGACCACTTTAGCATTGCTCTGGCTGTGGGTGTACAAAAAATGGTGCGCTCTGACTTAGCAACCTCTGGGGTGATGTTCTCGATTGATACAGAAACAGGCTTTAAGGATGCGGCACTAATTACAGCCGCCTACGGTTTAGGTGAAAATGTTGTCCAGGGGTCTGTAAATCCCGATGAATATTATGTTTTTAAACCAACTTTAAAAGCTGGTTTCCGCCCAATTATCGATAAAAGATTGGGCAGTAAAGAACTGAAAATGATTTATGATGACGGCTCCAAATTTACGAAAAATGTTTCGGTTTCGCCCAGTGAAAGAGGTAAATTTGCTCTGAGTGATGAAGAGATTTTACAACTAGGAAGTTGGGCATGTTTAATTGAAGACCATTATTCTCAAGTCCACGGCATTTTCACTCCAATGGATATCGAGTGGGCAAAAGATGGAATTACGAACCAACTTTTTATTGTGCAAGCGCGCCCCGAAACCGTCCAGTCGCAGAAGACGGGAAATGTGTTGCGGAGTTATCGGTTGGTATTGGGGAATAGGGAATGGGGAATAGGGAATGGGGAAAAATCTTCTCACTCTTCACTCTCTGATTCCCAATCCCCAATCCCGCTTGTTACGGGACGTGCAATTGGGGAAGCAATTAGTCAGGGAAAAGTACGCCTAATTTTAGATGTTCACAAACTAGAACAGTTCCAAGTCGGGGAAGTTTTGGTGACAGAGAGAACCGATCCCGATTGGGAACCAATTATGAAACGCGCCAGTGCAATTGTCACTAACTCTGGGGGTAGGACATGTCACGCAGCAATTATTGCGCGAGAATTGGGTGTACCTGCGATCGTGGGATGCGGCAATGCTACAGAAATATTGAAACCTGGTCAAGAGGTAACAATTTCTTGCGCTGAAGGGGAAGAGGGAAAAGTTTATGCAGGTTTATTACCTTTTGAAGTGGAAGAAGTTCCTTTAGAAAATTTGCCCCGCACCCGCACTCAAATTTTAATGAATGTGGGTAATCCTCAAGAAGCATTGAGTTTATCGGCAATTCCCAACGATGGCGTAGGTTTAGCGCGGACAGAATTTATCATTGCTAACCAAATCCAAATTCATCCAATGGCGTTAATTCACTATGACTCGTTAAAAGATGAATTTGTGAAAGCTAAAATTGCTGACATTACCGCACTTTACGACGATAAACCCCAGTATTTTGTAGATAAATTAGCCCAAGGTATAGGTAGAATTGCAGCGGCATTTTATCCCAAACCCGTGATTGTCCGAATGTCAGATTTCAAAAGTAATGAATATGCCAATTTGTTAGGTGGGCAACAGTTTGAACCCCATGAAGAAAACCCAATGTTAGGTTGGCGAGGGGCGGCGCGTTACTATGATGAAGGTTACAGAGAAGCTTTTGCTTTAGAATGTCATGCCATCAAAAGGGTAAGGGAAGAAATGGGTTTAACGAATGTTATCCCAATGATTCCCTTTTGTCGCACCCCTGACGAAGGGCGTTTAGTTCTGGCAGAGATGGCAAAAAATGATTTAAAGCAAGGTGTTAACGACTTGCAGGTTTATGTAATGTGCGAGTTGCCGAATAATGTGATTATGGCTGAGGAGTTTGCTGAGGTATTTGACGGCTTCTCAATTGGTTCCAACGACCTAACTCAGTTGACACTAGGGATAGATAGAGATTCGGCGTTAGTGGCGCGGTTATTTGATGAACGCAGTCAGGGTGTGAAACGAATGGTAAAAATGGCGATAGAAGCGGCGAAAAAATGCGATCGCAAAATCGGCATTTGTGGACAAGCACCCAGCGACTATCCAGAATTTGCCCAGTTTTTAGTTGAACAAGGAATTGACTCGATTAGTCTCAATCCAGATTCGGTTTTAAAGACGATGTTGGAAGTGGCAAAAGTGGAGGGTAGTAATTCGTAATTCGTAATTCGAGTAATTTATGCCAGTTAGAGACCGTTACCACGAGAACTTGAAGAATGCACTAATTAAAGATGGCTGGACTGTTACTGCTGATCCCTTTCATCTAAAGTGGGGAAAAAAGGATCTTTACGTGGATTTAGCAGCCGAAAAGTTGCTCATCGCTGAAAAAGGAACACAGAAGATTGCTGTAGAAATCAAAACTTTCAGTGGCGACTCAGAAGTAGCCGACCTAGAACAGGCGATTGGTCAGTACTTTACTTACCTTGCTGTCATGAGCCGTAATTATCGAGATAGGGTTTTGTATATCGCTGTTCATGAGGATGTTTTTACTGATATTTTTGAGGAAGAGCCGCTTGGTAAACTTATATTGGAAGACTACAAAATTCCTCTGATCGTTTTTAATCCAAAGCG
>CAXUOL010000566.1:0-4851 GCA_964252435.1 uncultured Nostoc sp. | reverse complement strand
CCCTTGTCCCCCCCTTCTCTTCTACCAACCTCCCCGAACTCCAAGAAGCCGGTTTCTTCGGTCGCAGTCGGGAATTATGGAACATTGAACGTTGGTTTGTCCAAGGAACGCGGCGCATCACCATATCGGGTTTTGGTGGACAGGGAAAAACCTATTTAGCAGCCGAGGCGGGGCGGTGGTTGTCCCGCACGGGGATGTTTGGGAAAGTGTGTTTTGTGGATTATGCTGCCTTTCAGGGTGTGGATGCTGTGGGGTTGGCGGTGAGTATTTTGGCAACGGTGTTAGGGCAGAATTTAATTGATGTAGCAGCAGCGACTGCTGCTTTGGGGCAAACACTGACTTTATTAATTTTAGATAACTTGGAAAGCTTGCAGCCCGAAGCATTGCAAGAATTGTTAACTGTGGCAAAACAATGGTCAGAGGTGGGGCAATGTCGCCTATTACTCACCAGCCGCACACCGAATTTTCATCATTCAGATTATCGCACCGAAGGTAGTTTGAAACATCGCTCATTACCATTGTCGGGGTTGGGGCGAGAAGATGCTTTGGCGTATATCCAGAGTTTGTGGAAGTTACCGCCGTCACCTATATATAAACTGCCAGAACGAAATGAGTTGTGGCGATTATTTAGGTTAGTAGATTTTCATCCCCTATCCCTCGGCTTGTTGGCGCGACAGTTGAAAATTCGCCCTGTGGCAGAGTTGGGGGAACGGTTAGCAGCGTTAATTGAGGAAACACCCGATAATCCCTTGTTAGCGTCCTTGAATTTGTCCTTGGAACGCTTGGATGATGAGGCGCGGGAGTGGTTGCTGAAGTTGGGCGTGTTTCAGGGAGGGGCGTTTGAATATCAATTGCTGCAAATTACCGACTTTTCTGAGTCACAGTGGCAACAGCTACACCCACCACTGGAAAACACAGGCTTGATACAACCGGAAAACCTGCCAGGGGTTGCTGTTCTTTTCCTGAAATTTCACCCCACCTTAGCCCCTGTTCTGTGGTCGCGTCTGACACCAGAGGCACAGGGAGAACTCCTTGCCCGTCATCGCCTGCTGTATTATCAATTATCTAGCTATTTGGATGATGAAGATAAAAAAAATCCCTATCTTGCCCGTACTATTGCCCAGAGAGAACTACCGAATTTGCTTTATGCAGTCCACGGCGCGTTAGATGCGGGGGAAGCATGGGCAATGAAGTTTGTTACTTATGTAAACAATTTTCTCAACAACTTTGGACTCAACAAAGATAGGGATGCACTCGACCAACGAGTTGAACAGGTGCAGGGGGAAGTGGGTTCCCAGACATGGTATCTCGCCCAGACTAATGTAGGTGAGCAAATATCGAACGCTGGACGCTATCAAGAAGCGGCGCAGGTGTTTGGTGAGATACTTGCTGGTTTGGGTGAGGAACCGAGTTATGAATGCTGTGTTATTTTAAATCGGCTAGGGCGATGCTTTGCGTATCAAGGACAAGCAGCACAGGCAGCAACATATTACCGTCATGCGTTGGCGGTGGGAGCGCAGTTGGAACAGTCTGATAGCGTGAAGCGGCAGATGGGAGCTTTGCAGACTGATTTGGCAGATGTGCTGAGGGATATGGGGAATTACGATCAAGCGCGAACAGCTTATAAAGCTTCATTGGCTATTAAAGAAGAAATCGACGACCCTCGTGGTACAGCAGTAGTAAATGGGCAACTCGGCACCCTCGCTGCAATGCAAGGCAATCTCCTAGAAGCCCAAAAACGCTATTGTGAAGCACTGAAGACTTTCCAGCAACTGAATGAACCCGCAACGGAAGCTGGATTTTGGCATAATCTGGGTAGGGTGTACGAAGAAGCCAAGCAGCGGGAAGCAGCGGAAAATGCCTACCGAGAAGCAGCACGTATTAGGGAATCTCTAGGTAATCTGGGAGATGCTGTAACGACTTGGAATCAATTGGCTGTAGTAAATCAACTTGCTGGCAAAGCGGAGGATGCAGAGGCTTGGTATCGCAAGGCCATCGCAGGTGCAAAAACTGCGGGAGATAGGTTACAAGCATCAAGGTCACTCAACAACCTCGCTGTCCTCCTAAACAACCAACCTCAACGCCTGCCAGAAGCACGACAATTAGCACAAGAGGCATTGGCTATCAAGCAAACTTTAGACCTGGCTGTGGCTGAGATTTGGACAACCTACAGTATTTTGGCAGATATTACTGACAAACTGGGCGAAACCACCCAAGCTAAAGCATATCGTCGCCTGTCGCGGCAGGCAAAGGCAGCATTTGCCGGGACGCGCTATGAGTTAAGGAAGTATAGGCAGTTGATTGCTGTGGTTGTTGCAGCGGTGAATGATGCAGAAGTGAGGCAACAGCTAGAACCTGCGTTGGAAGAATTGGTGAAAAATGGTTGGGGTAATCTCGTAGCTGCCATTCGCCTGGTATTGGACGGTGAGAGAGATGAAGATGTATTGTGCGAGTCTTTGGATTTGGGTGATTCGATGATTATAAATGCTATCCTACGGGGTATTGCTGACCCCAACACGCTCAACGAGTTGTTAGAGGAGCAAGGTTAAATAATTCGTAATTCGTAGTTCGTAATTCGTAATTGATGGCGATTTGAGATGGGGATTTAGAAGCGAAAATTAGCCATAGTTCAGCAAAATGGGGTAAAGGCGCAATAATATTGTCCACCTATTTATCAAAATAAATTATCTGTTATTGCCCTAGTCGGCTACGGTGAGGGTTAATAGCAATTGCTAAAAATCCTGATACATATAGATTTCTCGTAGGGACACAACAATGTTGTGCCCTCACCAACGTATTTGCATCATTATTAAATGGAAATGGTGTTAGGCGTGGTATTCCGGATATGAGTGAATATTAAAACATCAATTATCGAGTCTGTTGGGGCACAGCAGTGATCGCATTTCTGTTTCAGTGTCAATTTTTAGATACCATGCGCGTACAATCTAGTTATTTTTGTAATTAATCTTCTTAAAAGGTACATGATTCGAGTTCAGAAGGTGAACGTTGCACCTCAAAACGAGAACATTCGACTTCAAAACAAGAACGTTGCACTTCAAAATGAGAATGTTCAACCTCAAAACGAGAACATTCCACTTCAAAACGAAAACGTTCCACCTAAAAACAAGAACGTTTGACTTCAGAACGAAAACATTCGACTTCAAAATGAAAACATTCCTGTTTAAAACAAGAACGTTCTCACTCAAAGCCTGAATGTTGCTGAATAATCATAAAGGCACAACATTGTTGTGCCCCTACAGTAGTTTATTTAATTGCAAAGTGGTATTTTCCCTAATCCCGGCTATACCTGAAAACTAATTGGCAAAGCAATTTTAAGATTGCTCCAATAATTTCATCCGCTGCCACCAAAGATTCAAGGGATAATAAACTACAGGTGCCCAAAGACTACTGAGAATGGCAGAAGCTAGGGCGACACGCTGATAATATGTCCAAATATCTGTCACCTTGCGCTCATTGCCCAGCAAAGTTAATTGCAACCCAAAGATAGTTTCTGCCAAAACTGCCAAAACAAAGACAATTACAGCAATCGAAATAAAATCTTCTTCGATAAAACGCTGTTTCTGGAGCAGAGCAGTTAAAGCCCCCACTATACCTAAACTGATGGCATGAGTTGGATTAGGTGATGTCATTGAATCTTGAAGTAGCCCCAGAACTATACCTGCCAATGCTCCGGCAAACACCGTGCGCTTCACACTCCAAGCTACCACCCAAATTAATAGCCAGTTAGGGCCAATTCCTAACAATTCCATACCTGGAAATCGGGTTGGTAATAATAGTAAACATAACAGTACAGAACTAGCCGTCACTATCCAACTAAACAACTGACGTATACCGGGATGCCAACGAGCAAGCGGCTGGATTCGGAATTTCGATTTTTGCGCTGACGATTTTGGCTTTTTCTGCCTGCTACCACCAAATGCAGGAATCTTCATTTTTCTATGGATTTTTTCAAAGAATTTACTTAGACTTTTGCGGCACTTGATTTGCCGACTCTTGATTTTCTGGTTTGGGATAAACAGCTACCCAATCGAGAGAGCGGATTGGCGGAAAAAGCTCGATTTTCGCCACTGATGCCGGAAGTTTCTTTAAATCCAGCGACTTAATTCGTCCTACTGCCAAACCGGAGGGAAATTTCTGACTATAAGTAGATGTGGAAACTAAATCTCCTACTTTGACATTTGGAACTTTTTCATAAAACTCCAATACAGCTTCAGCAGAAGAATCTCCTCGCAAAACGCCTTTAGCTGCTGTGCGGCTAATCGATACACCCACTTGACTCTTGAGGTCACTGATTAACAATACGCGGCTAGTATTAGGAGTTACACTCTCCACCAAACCCACCAATCCGCCTTCTGCCTTGACTATGAAGCCTTCCTGAATCCCTGCACTCGCACCACGATTCAGCGTAACTTGTTGCCACCACTGGTCAGCACTACGTCCTACCACCCGTGCTGGAATTGGTCGTGATGCCAGCGGCTCTTTTTCTACATAGCCTAATAAATCTTGTAACTTTGTCTTTTGGCTTTCCAAATCTACTATACGGGTTTGTAATTCCATTATCCGGGCATCTCTAAGACGTTCTTCGGGAGTTGGCCCTGACTGCAACATCTCTAATGGACGGGTAATTGCCTGGTATGTCTCAAGCACTAGTTCACCTTGAGTCTGTCGCAATATACAGGCACTACCAACTACTAAAGCTAACAACCCAATTTGCAACCCTTTACGATCCCACCAACGCCGTATTGTCACCATATATACCTGTATGTACTTATATAAATTAAGTTCTACTTGGATTCTATGTATATAAAACCCAAATAGAACTCAAATAGA
>CAXUOL010000565.1:0-4856 GCA_964252435.1 uncultured Nostoc sp. | reverse complement strand
GCAATTTTGGTTGCGCTGGTGGGATTTAGAGGGAAATCTGTTACTGATTGGTCAAGAAGAAGCCGAGTTGCAAAGACAAAGAGCCGAGCAAGCAGAACGAAAAGCTGCACAATTAGCAGAACGGCTCAGGGCAATGGGTATCGATCCAGATATAGAGTAATATTTACTAACGTTATGGCAAGCCGAAAAACTTAGTAATTACAGGCAAAAGCTTACTACAGACTTCAACTAGCTTCACCGTAGTAGGCAAATCAGCGATGTCTACGATGGTCACTGAGCTTGCCGAAATGCGGGCTACGCCAACGCACCTGATAACAAGTCAAGATTGTATCTGATTTTGTAAGTTACTTGCAAAATTTTCAAAGTTCTGAATTAAAATTGTTTACGCTTCGTGATGTGTAAAGCCCACGTCATTCATGCGGGGTAGTGTCAAAGAAGCTTCTACTATTGAGGGTTTAAGCTGCTAGATTCTTCACTTCATTGTAGAGCAGAAGCTACGAAAGTTAGAGAGCTTTCTTTTGGTATCAAATACTTCTCACCTCTAATTACTCAAGTTTTAGGCAGATATATCAAAGACATAATAAAGCTAAGTGTTGTATTAAAATAATTATTTTTTATGGAAAAAAGTATATTTTCTAGATATCATAACAAAACTCTTGTAGAGCAGTAATATCAAGTTCGGGTAATTACTTATAATAAAATCTATCAATGTAGGTTGGGTTGAACGGCAGTGAAACCCAACACAAAGAAGGAAAATGTTGGGTTTCGTTCCTCAACCCAATTTACAGATATTATAAGTGTTTAACCGAACCTGATATAACAGACTGTGGAAGTCCTTGTCTCAAAAGTGTTTGCAAGTACTCTTCTTTTGTCTTGGGCGGATTTTTAAGAGTCCTTCTTTGTCTTTTCGCTGCTTGGCAAATGGCTGCTGGGTTAAGATCAATTAAATGTAAAATAAAATCATCCGGGTGCTGAGGTTCAATTCCATAGGGTGCAAGATATGAAGTAGGAAAATCTTTGAGGTTAAAAGTGACTATGACATTGGCATGGCAACGAATTGCTGCTGCAAGAACGTGGCGATCGCCTGGATCTGGAAGTTGTAAACCCGCTACAAGTGTTTCATAGTCTGTTACGAGACAATCTCTGATATTATTATTCATATTTTCTTTAGTTTTGATCAGCTGTTCAAGTGTAAGGTCTGGACGATTTTGTAAAACATTTCTCATCCACTCCGAATGAATTTCATCTGTCCATCGCGCTTTAAATAGGTCGGTAAGCGCCAACCACATCAGAAAATCTCTTAATGGCGCTGGATATAAGACACAGGCATCATAAATAGCTGTAAAATTAGACACTACAGACTCCGCCACTTTTAGCTATTTAATCTTGACAGTAGTAATAAATTTATCTTTAAATTAACTTTTTAGTAAGTAATTTATTGGAGTTTTATTTAGAGTTTTAGGGTATCTCATCTCAACAATCTTAGTAGGAGCATTAGAGTTAAAATTAAGCCGATTAGTTATTAAAGCTTCTCCATAGCAGAGTATCTAGTTAATCATGTGAAATTGCTATGTATCGAGATTCTTAGTCATATCCCATATTTAATTCTTGAGCTTGAGCCGCAAGCTCCTCAAGAGTTTGCATTCGTAAAGCATCAATGCGATTTTTGTAATCAATTATATCTTGATAACGCACCCGTCGCCGTGTACCTACTTTACGGTATGGCATCTCTCCAGATTCTAATAACCCTACCAAATAAGGACGAGAAACATTTAAGATATCAGCAGCTTCTTGTGTTGTCATCTCTGCATGTACGGGCATAAGAGTAATAGCATTACCTTTAGCCATTTGTGCCAAAATATCAACAAGCAAACGAAAAGCCTCTGCTGGTATAGCAACCGTTTCGCTCGTAGTGTTATTATCTTGCACAACCTTGATAGTACGGTAAGTATCATTATTCCGTACATAGGATGCCAAAGTTTGACTACTAGTTTTAGCTAGGGTAGCATCCTCTTCTGTAGGTATAGCGGGTTTGCTAGTTTGGTATTTACTGAGTGTCATAGATATTAGCCTCTCTACGCTTAATATCGAATTGCACTCCACTTATCCATACGAAAATATGGATTGCAATTATCATTCACCTCATCATAGCTCTTATTCAAAATAAACGCAATGTACGAAATGAACGAAACAAACTTAGACAGATTAAGATGCTCATAACTTCATCGGAGGCGATACCTTCGGTAAGCTTCGCTAACGCATCTGTGTTCAAGTGGGAACCATAAGAAAATAAGCTAATACCATACTTTGGTATGAAGCAAAGAAACGTAATACAGAAAAATTGTTATGCTGCGTCACTACTTCAGACTTCTTGCTGAAGGTTATAAAATTTCATCCACCAGAACCGTACCACCCTCACAAAAATCTATACTGAGATGATAATCTTCAAGCAGCGCAGTTCCAATGAGTGGACGACGACCCATTGCTAGGGCTGCAATATTACGCTCCACACCATTCCATACAACTGTTGCCAAATAAACATCGGTTTCCACACTGGAGTTGTTAGCGAGGTTTGCGTTGATGTTGATGAGGTAGGGCAAACCAAGAGCAGCAATCACGGAAGACGGCAAGGTTAAGAACCCTTCAAACCCTGTATCAATAACACATTCGATTTCTACACCTGAACGTTCTGGGGGAAGAATAATCAAACTCATTCTTGCCTGAAGTCTAACTACAGTCCCATGTATAGCAATCGAAGCATAGATTAGGACATTAAACGAATAGCTGTATCAACTCTCTGTCGAAAACTTTCGATAGTACCTTCTGATTTTCTGACTCGATTTTTTATGGGAAACCAATAATGTTCAATATCATTTAAATCAGGAGAGTAGGGCGGCAAATACTCAATTTCACATCCCACCGATTCAATTAATTCACGAATTTTCTGAGATTTGTGGAAAGTAGCATTATCTAAAATAACTGTCTGTCCTGATTTGAGTTCAGGTAGGAGTTTTTCTTCGAGCCATTTCTCAAAAAGTAAACGGTTGCAAGAACCTTCAAAAGTTAATGGAGCAATTAATTCTCCTTGACATAAAGCACTCATAATACTAACTCTAATGTTTCTTCTTCCTGATTTAAAATCGTGAAATCTTTTTCCTTTGGGATTCCATCCATAACCATAGTCTTCTCGATTATCTATTCCCGATTCATCAATGTAAACTAGCTGTAAGGATTCTTTCTGTCCGATTTTGGCTCGAAACTCCTGCCTTTTCTCTTCATCCCTTTCTCGATAACCGTAAGTTTTTTTTTCGGGTATAACCAATTTTTTTTAAGGCTTTTCCTATAGTACGATCGCTAATTTCTTCTGGCCAAGCTTCTGCCATTTCTGCTTGAGTTTTGCTTCCATTGACCTGAACGAATTGTTGAAATTCTTCTAAATCATTAATTTTCGGGTTATATCCTTGTTGATATCCTACTTTTGCCTGATAATCCCCTGTTTCTTTTCTCTTCTTTAACCAGGTGTCTATTGTATTGCGACTAATTTGAAATATCCGACTCGCTTGAGTTTTTCCCATTCCGCCATCAATCGCACTAATCACTTTAGTTCTTAAATCGTAACTATAAGAAACTGGCATTTGTTTTTTTCAGGTTATTTATTTCTATTATGTCCTAAAGTATGCTTCGATTGCTATAAAGCAATTAAATCCAAGATTCGACTGAAAAGCTGTAAACTTGCTGAATCCTAGTGAAGTCGCTGTCAGCAGATACGAGAGTAATATTATGATAAATTGCTGTTGTGGCGATCCATAAATCATTATCATCAAAACCGAGATCCTGAATGCGGGTACTGCGGCGTTTGTTTTTTTCTTTTGGGGCAAATTGACGAAAAATGCGGTTCTTCAGTTGACTGTATATCTCAGCTATTTCTTTGTTGATCAGATAGATATCAATCTCTGTCAGGAATGCTTGAACCACTTGTAAGTTCATCTCTCGACGCTCTGATTTTTCCGTCATGTAGAGCAACTCACCATAGCTAATGATGCTAATCCCAAAAGGCTCTTGAGCATAGCTTTGAGCAGTTGCGACAACTTGAGGATTGTTGTTAATGAGATAACTACAGTGATTCGTATCCAGCAAATACATAAATTATTGGCTTAAAACTTCGCTTTTGAGCGGGTTGCATCAAGAAATGCTAGGCACTCATCTAGGTCGTCTCCATGCCAAGTACCAGCAAATTTGAGCAAGTCTTGACCTTTAGAACCTCGTCGGATAATAGATTGAGAACGATCGCCACGTTGTTTTATTTCAGCGATCTTAGCAGCAAAATCTTCAGGTGGTTGTGCTAAAGTCTTATCCTCCAGAGGAGAATTGGGCGGAGTGTGTGCTTGCTCTAAAGATGCCAGAATCGAAGCTCCAGTAGAAGGTGATTTGGTCACTTCTGATTGAGATAGAATTGTTTTCTGAAAACTAAGAAATGCTATATATTGCTCAACCTGAGTCAGTTGGTCATCTGGAAGTTGAGCAATCTGTTGTTGAAGTTGACGGCGGCGGTCAAGGATAGTCATTGGACACTTCGCAGGAACAACTGAACTTTCATTTTACTCGATTGATACAGTGCCAAATCCAGAGCATAAACTATTACATCCGATTACGATTAGAGATAGGCGATCGCAAATTTAGCAGGGCAATTAATGTTTCAGAACTAGACTTTCTATGGCTTCAAGCTGCCGTTGATACAACCTGAAATGGTATATTCTCTAAAACAACTTCTGGCAACTGACCCGATCCAATAACCTCTTTTGCATCAAGAATTTCTACACCAACTAAAACTTCACCCGCACCAATATTTAGTGCTA
>CAXUOL010000564.1:0-4885 GCA_964252435.1 uncultured Nostoc sp. | reverse complement strand
CACCATTACCCTGCTCTAAATTGTATTGAAAGGCATCAATTAACCCAGAGATCAAATCGGTTCGCAGCGCTGAATATTCGACAAATAACGGGTTGGACAGTACTATATTTCTGTCTTCTCCTGGTTTGACTAAAGAATAGTGAATTAATTCTGTCAACCCTTCAGCCCGGAGGAAAGCTCGTAATTTGCGAATCAATTCCTCATCTAAAGGCAGATAACCCGCTTCCGCTTTTTCTGGTAGAGTATCGCAGAATTTGTTGTAACCATAGAGACGGGCGATTTCTTCAATTAAATCAATTTCGCGCTCTAAGTCGCGGTAACGATAGGGTGGGACAGAAACTGACCACGTAGGTTGATGGGTGCTATCTTCTCCTGAAGAAGTCAACTGACACCCCAATGCAGTCAGGATGCGCTCAACATCTTGTTTTTGCAGTTCGCCTGTGTCCTCTTCTAAATCGATCGGTCCCAATATCTGATTAACTCGGTCTAAACGCAGGGCGATAGAACGACTCCAAGTAGATGGATCGGGGCGGGTGTCGGCAATTTCTTGCTGGACTATAATTCCACTAGCTAATTCGCTAATTAAAGATAAGGCGCGGCGATTGGATATTTCCAACTCAGCCCGGTTAACTCCCCGTTCATATCTGCCAGAAGCCTCACTTCTTAACCCTACACTCCGGGAAGAACGGCGAATTGCCACGGAATCAAATAAAGCTGCTTCTAAAACTAAGCTTTGAGTACCTTGATGGACTTCTGTTTCTTCCCCACCCATGACTCCCGCCAGGGCAACGGGTTTTTCGTTAGCGGTGATTAATAAATTTTGGGATGCGAGGGTGCGAGTTTGTCCATCCAGGGTTTTGAGGGATTCTCCATTATTGGCGAAGCGAACACCGATGGTTAAATTTTCGCTACCTGCAACAGATTTTAGGCGATCGCCATCAAAGGCGTGCAGTGGTTGTCCCCATTCCAACAAAACGTAGTTAGTAATGTCCACCACATTACTGATGGGACGTACCCCAGCCGCCCGCAAACGCTGTTGTAACCATTCGGGAGATGGAGCAATTTTCACCTGTTCTATTACTGTACCAATGTATGCAGGACAAGCTTGGGTATCGGCAATTTTTAAAGCTAAATTTCCGGCATTTTTGGGAATAGAGACTTCAGCAGATTCAAGAATGCTCAACTTTCCACCAGTTAAAGCTGCTACTTCTCTGGCTACGCCTACCATACTTAAAGCATCAGCGCGGTTAGCAGTTGCGGTCAGGTCTAAAATTACATCATCTAAACCCAACAATGGCCGCACATCACTACCCAATGGTAAATTTTCTTGGGTAAAAATATGAATTCCGTCTACATCGGTGGGCAAACCGAGTTCCTTTAAAGAACAAATCATGCCCTGAGAAGGGACACCACGCAGTTTTGCTGGTTTGATTTTTAAATCAATTTTGGGTAAGTAAGTACCCGTAGTTGCCACTGGGACATAGATATCTGCCTTCACATTAGCAGCGCCACAGACAATATTTAAAGTCTCACCTGTACCGATATCCACTTGGCAAACACTCAATTTATCGGCGTTGGGATGGGGTTGACGCTCAAGCACTTTCCCAATCACCACGCCATTTGCCCAAGTGCGGCGGTCTTCAATCTCTTCTACCTCAAACCCCGCCATTGTCAGGGTTTCGGCTAATTCTTCTGGACTAAGTTTTATCTCTACTAGTTCGCGCAGCCAATTTAGAGAAATACGCATGGAGTCTGCTTGTTTTAGGAATCGTCTTTTGCTCTTATTTTAGGGTGCAAGAAGCGATCGATGGCTACTCGCCCCGCAAGGCGTACCCTTTCACTTGAACAATCCTACTACGTTAGACTGGCACATGTAAAAAATAAGTAAATACTGATAATGTATCTACGCAGGGAAGTAATACCAATTCTCCAAAATCAGGTTACAGATGTAAAGCTGAAAACCCAGATTAAATCTAACTTTGTTACCCCACGATTAAAATCGGGGGCTTGAATAATGATGTTACACATTTTTGTGTTTTCCATTAATAAATTAAGGTCTTTGAAACCTGAATTAATTAATTATTAATTTTGTCCGTAATTACGAATTACGAACTACGAATTATGAATTATTTGGTCATCTAATTTCTGCTAACAACAATTTTAGCAATGTAGTCTTTGAGTGCGATCGCCTTTCCGCTCTTTGGGTACGGGGAAAACCCTATGAATCTCACCGAATATTTATCTAAAAATTGAATTGGTAAAGCATCACGACCTGGTATCAGGGTTAGCATTAATGTTGAAACTTGCTGACCATTTTTTATGATGTCTAATCCAATAATAACTTGCCCTTGCCAAATACAAGTTACATCAGAAGGGCACCGAGAATCCTGGATAACTTTTGAAAATTTGATTTCAATATTTTCAGTGGAGAGGTAAGCTGTCCTTCCATATCTAAGATAAAATGGAGTATCTAAAGTAGTTCCAACTCTAGACATCAATTGTTGATGATTACCTTGAGCAATTGATTTAACTTCTATGCTTGAAGGATTGATATTTGATAATATTCCATAGCTAGGAAGACAATTTGCTCCACCAATCAATGTTAATATAACTGCTGCGCTTACTACACTTTTCATTTTTTATACTCCATAGTCAGAAATTTTTATTATTAGTTGAGCCAGAAAGCAGATTTATAAATTCTTCTGTTTTCTGCTAGAGTCAAGCTTTAAAAGACAAAAGGCAATTAGCTAACTTTTGTACGTAGGCGCAGCCCGCACTTCTCTACGAGACGCTGGCTGCACTTAGCTTGCTTCCACGTTCGCGGAGCGTGCCGTAGGCAAGTGGTACGACAAGCTCAGTGACCGTCGTAGACATCGCTTCTTGTATAACCATTACGATTGAGAACCGTTTGCTTTCTCACGCTTGAGCTAAAATCCCATAAAACCAGCAATCTAAATACACAAGCTTTTTTCTGATTTCAAAAACTTCAACAGCGCTTTTCCAAGAATTTGTTGCTTAATTTATTTTGAATATTCGCTCTAGTTTTACTTTCTAGCATTATTACTCCATATTTTAGCAATTATTACATCATGTAAAAGGGACATTATTTTTCTCTGTTCTCAACAAGCCCAGCTTTTTGCGATGAGCAATTACCAAGATTGTACAAGACTTTGGGCAAATTATTATCTGTTAGGTTGTTAGGTGCGTAGGCGTAGCCCGCACTTCGACATGGTAATTAATGTGCAGAAAAAACTCATTGGAGTGGTTAATTTAAGTCAAATGCATAAAGACTATTTTCAGTAATTCGGCGCGAGTAAACGGTTTGGTTAAATAGCCAGATGCCCCAACTAATTTAGCTTTTACTTTGTCTACAATTCCTTTACTGCCAGTGACAAAGATAATCGGAGTATTTTGAAATAGTGAATTATTTCGTATAATCCGGCACAACTCATAACCATCGATTCCTAGCATGTTTAAATCCAACAAAATTAAATCCGGTTTGTGCCTTATAATTGACAAAACTGCTTTCACTGGATCGTTAATAGTCACTACAGAAAAATTTTCGTTTTCTAAGAAATAACTAATTTCTTTAAGAATTGTGGGGCTATCATCTACAGAAACAATTTTATGGACTTTTTGTACTGTTACAGTAGCAGCCGTTACTCTTTGGGAATCAGGATTTATGTTATTTGATGTTGTTGCTTCCTGAAAGTTTTCTTTTGAAGGAGTAGAAATCTGTGGTAATCGTTCAACAGGAACTATTTTCTCTTCAGGAATATTTGTGTAAGAATTGATAGTGGTACTTAGTTCTTTTTTGGTGTCAACTAACCCCAGAACCAATTTTGAGAAAAGCGTTCGCTCCTCAAAAATCTTTGGTAATTTATCATAAGGTGGATCGGGTTCATGGAGGATAATCGCACCTTTAAGGATGTAAGGGTATAAATTGCGAGCTAGTTGAATTTCATCTTGATTTAAAATAGCAGCCAGATGACACAGACTAAAACCCTTCATCCAGTTAATTAAATCTGGCTGTAGATTTGGTAAATATTGGTCATCAAACTTGCTGTTAATCAACAGATATGGACGTTGATATGGAGAAGAAATTTTAGGTACAAAAGCCTGCCAATTCTGTAATCTTACTTGGCAATATTCTAGAATTTTTTCTACACCTAATCGGCAAATTTTTGGCATTCTATCAAGTGGTTCTGTTAATTCATAAGTACCTTCTTTGATGAGCAAAAATGATTCAATTACCTCTTTAACTAATTCTTGAACCAGTACTGCTGCTTGTGTAGAATGTAGATGTTGTTGACTAACAAGCCAGGATATAGCCTGATATTCAGGAGGGTGGCTTCTCGAATTACTGTCATCTTTGATTAACTGACTGTGTGAGTCAGGTTCAAACATCAGCCGTACTTGAACACGAACCTCATTAGTAAGGAGTGGAATTTGCTGGCTGAGGCGTCGCAAATGGCGTTCTAGTCGATCGAAGGGTTCCACAGAATGGGTAGCGTAAGTTATTTTGCCCTGTTCTAAGTAAATCGACCAAGAAACTGAGTTACTCAATACTTGTAAACAAGTACTGTCGGAACAATTGGATAATTGTCTTAACAAACTTAGAGGACGTAGTTTGGTGAATGTACCTGAGTTATTCATATTTTTCAAGTTTTTTGCGGAATCAACAACCGAACATTTGTAGATTGAAAATATGAGCTATGAAATATTTTCTTCTTTGTAATATTTCTCTCTGTACAAAATATTCCTTTTAAAATATGTATATATATAAAAAGGAAGAAGACCGGAGAACTTATTTGTTATATTTAGCACATTCTACTTAATTGCTCTATCTCCAAAAAAAGGTAGGTGGGTATGAATAAACGTAAAC
>CAXUOL010000563.1:0-4886 GCA_964252435.1 uncultured Nostoc sp. | reverse complement strand
GTGGGAATTCAGCCAGCAAGGGGTTATGATAATGACCCCAGTTTGAATTACCATGCGCCGGATTTAGAACCAACTCATGCTTATTTAGCTTTCTACTATTGGGTCAGAGAATGTTTTGGTGCTGATGCTGTAGTTCATGTAGGAAAACACGGAAATTTAGAATGGCTACCGGGTAAAAGTGTGGCTTTATCCAGCAATTGTTATCCAGAAGTAGCTTTCGGCGCGCTTCCCCACCTGTACCCGTTTATTGTGAATGACCCTGGTGAAGGTTCCCAAGCCAAACGTCGCGCTCAAGCGGTGATTATAGATCATCTCACGCCGCCAATGACTCGTGCAGAACTCTACGGTTCTTTGCAACAGTTAGAAAATTTAATTGATGAGTATTATGAAGCCGACAGTTTAGATCCTTCGCGTTTGCCAGTGATTCGCGATCGCATCCACGAACTGGTAATCAAAGAAAATCTCCATCTAGATTTAGGAATCCAAAATGAAACAGAAATTTTTAATTCTGTTAGCGCAGCGTTAGCGAGTCCGCGAGCGTCATCTTTAATTTTGAATTCCATCGGTGGCTATCTGTGTGAATTGAAAGAAGCCCAAATCCGCGATGGTTTGCATATTTTTGGGCAATGTCCCCAAGGACGGCAGCTACGAGATTTAATAGTAGCGATCGCTCGCATCCCCAATCGCCATTCTTCAGGTATTACCCGCGCCATAGCTCAAGATTGGGGACTAGATTTCGACCCCCTCACAGCCGATTTGTCAATGACTAGTGGTGAATACTCAATAGTCAATGGCACAGAATGCCGCACCCTTGGTGATATCGTCGAAGTCCTAGAAGAACACGCCGCCCTCTTAGTCGAACAACTAATAAATCAGGACTCAGAATTCAGAATTCAGAATTCAGAACTCAGGAATCAGGAATCTTGTACAGACGCGATTAATCGCGTCTCTCCCCACTCCCCCGACGCGGTGAATCGCGGCGCTACATTGGTACCCGGACGCCGCCGTGCCCGCGTAAAAAAAACCCCCGAAGAAATCACCCATTTATTACACGGACTCGATGGCGGATATGTCCCCAGCGCTCCATCTGGCGCACCCACACGCGGTCGCCCTGAAGTTCTCCCAACAGGGAAAAACTTTTATTCTGTCGATATTCGCGCCATTCCCACAGAGACAGCTTGGGATATCGGCAGAAAAGCCGCTGAAACCCTCGTAGAATATTACACTCAAGAGCATGGTGAGTATCCCAAAACACTAGGCTTATCATTGTGGGGAACAGCCACCATGAGAACAGGCGGTGATGATATAGCTGAGGCCTTGGCTTTACTCGGAGTTCAACCTGTATGGGATGGTGCAGCACGGCGAGTAGTAGATTTTGAAATTTTGCCCTTAGCAATTTTGGGGCGTCCCCGTGTAGATGTCACCTTGCGAATTTCGGGATTCTTCCGCGATGCTTTTGGCAACTTAATTGACTTATTCGCTCAAGCAGTGTCAGCAGTAGCAGACTTAGATGAACCGCCAGAACAAAATCCCCTAGCGGATGCAGTTCGCCAAGAAACTGATTTGTGGACAAGCCAAGGATTAACTATACAAGAAGCTGTGGTGCGATCGCGCTATCGCATCTTTGGTTCTCGTCCAGGTGCTTACGGCGCCGGACTCCAAGGTTTAATCGAATCGCAAAACTGGACAGACGACCAAGATTTAGCCCGCGCCTACATTAACTGGAGTTCTTATGCCTATTCTTCGGGAAACTTGGCAGGGGAGCAGGGGAGCAGAGGAGCAGAGGGGCAGGAAAGCAGAGGAGCAGAACTTCTTCCTCACTCCCAGTCCCCAATCCCCACTCCTAACTCCTCACTCCTAACTCCTAACTCCCCACTCCCCTCCCCCGAAGCCTTCGAGCAACGCTTGGCGCAAATGCAAATTGTCCTGCACAATCAAGACAACCGCGAACACGATCTACTTGATTCTGATGATTATTACCAATTTCAGGGTGGCTTAACAGCGGCAGTGCGTTCTCTACAGGGGAAAAATCCTCAAACTTATTTTGGAGATAATTCTATACCCGCTAAACCACGCGTTCGTCAACTAAAAGCAGAAATTGCCCGAGTGTATCGTTCTCGCGTAGTTAATCCCAAGTGGATTGCAGGAATAATGCGCCACGGATACAAAGGAGCCTTTGAAATGGCAGCAACAGTAGATTATCTCTTCGCCTACGATGCTACAGCTAAATGTGTCGAAGATTACATGTATCAAGGCATAGTAGATGCTTATTTACTCGATCCAGTTGTTGTAGAATTTATTCAGGAAAAGAACCCTTATGCTGTGCGTGATATTGCTGAAAAATTATTAGAAGCACACAAGCGCAATTTGTGGGAGGATGTAAATATAGGAACATTAGAAGCTTTGAGGAACCTAGTACATCAAGCTGAAGCAGTTATTGAAGAAAAATCAATGGTGTAGGAAACAAATATGGAGAATCTTGCGTATTTGCACCTAGCTTTCGCCTACGAAGATAGCACACCCAGTGAATTGGTCTCCCTCAGTTCTTTGTTTAACAAAGCAGCTGCACCAGACTGGAAAAGGCTTTCTGGTAGGGCTTGGAAGTATATGTTGCCCCTTGCTCTGTCTTTATCTATTCTTGGCGCCGTCAGTAGCGTCATGGCACTGGAAAAAGGCGATCAAGGGCCTTCTGTCAGAAATCTACAACAAAATTTGAAAACAGCAGGTTTTTACCAATCTTCTGTTACTCAAGTATATGACGCACCCACACAAGAAGCTGTACGGCGCTTCCAAAAGGCCGCTGGTTTACCTGTGGACGGCATTGTTGGAGCAAGCACCCTGCAAAAATTAGAAAGTTGGCAGCCGAAAAAGTCCACAACTAGGGCTACACAAGCTAAAAGGACTACTGCTGTAAGCGCCCAAGCGAAAAAGCCCAGCACTACTACTTCAGCCACCAGCAAGCGCCGCAATCCCAACTACCTTGCTAAGGGGGATGAAGGTGAAGATGTCAGAGCTTTGCAAGAACGCTTAAGAGTCGCAGGCTTTTATTACGGAAACGCTACAGGCATATTTGGTCCAATTACTGAAGAATCTGTCAAGCGGTTCCAAGATTCTTACAAATTAAGCGTTGATGGAATTGCAGGCCCAGCAACATTGAGTAAATTGCCCGGAGCTGGCATTGGTGATGGAGAAGAGGCTCCCAAAAAGGTAGTCAATCGAGACAAACTTCGTGTAGGCGATCGCGGTGAGCCAGTTAGAATTGTTCAAGAACAATTGATCCAGGCAGGATATTTAGAGGGAGAGCCAAATGGCTACTATGGCCCCTATACTGCTGATGCTGTACGAAGATTTCAGGCAGCTAATTTCTTAGCAGCAAGTGGTGTTGCTGGCCCAACTACACGAGCTAAGTTATATAGCTCAGTTAATACTACTAGCAAAAGCGAATTTAATACCTTAGAAATTCAAACCCGACTCCGGGAGCGAGGTTTTTATAAAGGCAAGCTGAATGGTGTGATGGCAGATGACACCAAAAAAGCGATTAAACAAGCCCAAGAATTCTACGGGATTAGTCTTAAGGATCTTAAGAGCGGACGCTTTTAACATCCGCTTTGGTGTCGTTAGTATCAGTTCCCAACTGGTTGCTTGCCTCCAGTAACAGCAAATTACGAACTGCTCAGATTCCATTTATTTGGTTAATTTGAGTAGTTTCGTCTTATTTATTCATCCAAGTGCTAAAGCGGCATCAGCGCCCGTTGGCACTTGGGACACACTGCATGAATGGTCATTTGACAGTCCAGCAGGTGAAAACCTTCTTTTTGAGCGGTTTTTGACCCAATTTTTAAAATTGAGTCATTTTTAAACTCAATAGTTGAGTTGCATCGAACACAAATTAAATGATGGTGGTGATGGGGATAGGGCTGGTTGATCTCATAATGTTTATGTCCCTCCCCCAATTCTAGTTCCCGTAAAATTCCCATCCTTGCCATCAACTTCAAAGTCCGATAAATAGTTGACAAACTGATCCCTTCACCATCAGTTTCTAGCCGATGATAAAGATCCTCAGCACTCAGATGTTCACCTTGCGGAAGTTCTTGAAAAATGTGTAAAATTGTTTCGCGCTGGGGAGTCAAACGCCAGCCTCGTTCGTTCAATTCTGCCTTGAGTGAAGTAGTTGTGTAGACAGTCATACTAATAGTTCTCAACAAAGCTTGTTAGTTGAGAATATAACAAATCTTGGGAGCAATTTGCAACAATCATTGCCTATTGAGAATTCTTACTAAATATTTAAGAACAATTCATCAAATCTTGAGCAAAATTCAAGTAATAAGCTGTAGTGCATTTAATTTGCATACAGCTAATATTTAGGATACTTGTAACGATTGCATCCCTTGAATTTTAATTTTGAATAAATGAATTTTGAATTGCTTAGTTTATTCGACCTTTAACATATTTGAGCAAAGGTCTGAGGGAGAATTTTATCCAATCAAATGCAAATAATTTGCTATAAGCTTCTAAGAAGCTTTTAACTTGGGGATCAAATTAGCCTTTTGTCCCTAGTCATTTGTCAAGTGTAGTTTTCTAATGACAAAGCGCAAAGTCTGAGCGCCGGCTTCCGGCGATCAGAACTTTGTAAGAGATGACTAATGACTAACTTAGAGACTCCAAATAGTCACGGATCAGGTTGCGGCGCTTGGGTTGACGTAGCTTTTGCAAAGCCTTAGATTCAATTTGGCGGACTCGTTCGCGCGACAAGTCAAGAGCGCGGCCAATTTCTGCTAAAGAATAAGGATGACCATCTGCCAAACCAAACCGCATCAGAATTACATCGCGCTCCCGGCTAGTCAAATCTGACAGAAGATGATGTAAATCTCTTTGTAAAGATTCTC
>CAXUOL010000562.1:0-4888 GCA_964252435.1 uncultured Nostoc sp. | reverse complement strand
GTTGACGGGTGATAGAAGTAAATTGCTGCGATCGCCGCGCAAATTCTTCTGTATTATAGTCACCCCACATAGCATAATCAGGATCGGAGCCAGGGGTACGAGCTGAACGCTCAAAACGCAAAAATACACTATCAATAGAAGGAGCGACCACATCAACTTTTGAGCTATCACCGTAGACAGGATAGTTTTGTTCGCTGAATTGGTAAGTTCTAAACAGACGATTATCGCAGTTGCAATCTTCATTGAGGCTACGAGAACTGTTGTATGCGCCTGTAAACAACCATTCTCCGATCGCACCAGTGGCAAATATCGCTGAATGGAAATCTAATTGCGTTCCGTTGTTTTTGTCAGGAGGGAGGAAATCACGGAAACTGCCGTAATAATTTGTACCTCTAGCACCCAAACGCAAATCTATTACTCCAGTAACTAAACTTGGACGCAGTGCGGTTTCAAATTGTAGTTGAGTGAAGGCTTCTAAATCATTTGCGATCGCGCGAATTGTGACAGTTTCAGCCTTCAGTTGCGATCGCAACGTCGCTGTAAATTGTCCCCCTTTCGCCTCTACTTGAAATCCGGGTTCATCGGGTTTCAAGTCTTTCCCGACCAACTCACCAGCAGTAGGTATCAGGGTGACAACAGCATCACGATTCGAGCGATTACCACTTGCATCGATGAGTTGACCCCGGATTGTAGCCGTAGAACGTCCATCCGCTGGGATACGAGACTCAACTGTTTCTACAGTTAATTGCTGCGGCGCTCCCCGCACTGCAACTTGCACTGTTACAGGAGGTTCTATGCCTCCAACAATTTGTGCAGAGATGGTGTTTGCACCTTCTTTTAACGAGACACCATACCATGTCTGCGTTACCAAGTTGGTAGTAGCATCAGTTTCTGTCCGTCCTACTAAAGAAGGGTCTACCAACGCCCCATTTACCCGCAATTCCACTTGACTACCAACGGGAAACTGTACAATTACCGTACTAGCTTGTACATCTACAACACTGTCAGCCGTCGGAGTCAGGATTTTGATTGCTGTAGATATAGGGACAGTAGGGGACACGGGAAGATTTTCATTCACCTCTTGTCCCTTTGTCTTTGCCTCCTCTACTCCTGCAATCTTGCCTAATCCTCTAGGCAAGGCTACAGAAGTTACTGGTTTTTCTGCTTGAAATGGTTGTATTTCCCTTGTAGAAGCATGAAACAGTGTCTCAGTATCTTTGCGTTCGTCGTTCTTGTCCTCTATTTTGACTATCTTGCCTGAGTCTCTGGGCAAATCAACAGAAGTTGCAGGTTGAAATGGGTGTATATTCGTTTTACTTGGCTGGACATCTGGAATTTCAGGAGTCGATGCTGAAGAAGTTGAAGCAAATTCGAGAGATAGAGAATCCTGCTCAGAACTTCCCAAGAGATGGGGAGAATTTGAATCTATACTTTTTTCAGCAACTTTATTCCGATCCGCTCGATCTTCAACCTGACTTTTCACATCATTTGGAATAACCAAAGCGAAATCTAACTTCTTCTTCTTTAAAAGGGAACGGGAAGAATTCAAAGCTTCTCCTGTTCTAGGGGAGAAGTTTGGAGAAAGATTTTTCAGATCCTTTGAAAAGTCAGCAGCTTCAACACTCTTTTCTGCTTGCGAATGGGAATCAGGGAAATGGAGTTTTTCACTAGTGATTTCTGCTTTGACAATTGTTGAGTACAAAAAAAGGCAGAGAGCTACTGGGATCGCCCCGATCAATCTCAGGTTAAATGTGATTACACAGTGCAGTCTGGGTTTCATTTCTTGACTGGCTCCTGAAATGTGGGGGTGAGAGCGAAGTTCATGCGTACTAAGCCACCAGGCTCTAAATGCACCAAGCGAGATTGGCTATTTCGTTCGCGGAATTTTTCGTTACGAGCTTGGGTGTAACCAGCTACACTGCTAAGGTCTAGTACACCTGTGTGGTATCCAGGTAAGGCATTAGCTAAGGAGAACAAACCATTAGGATCTGTTGTGATGCGGTTTCCATCCTCCAGAAAAATCACTGCATTGGGTACTCCAGGCTCACCACGCTGTTGTTCGCCGTCAAAGTTTTTATCAATAAACACCCGACCGATAATCGTGCCACAGTCAGAAACGATTCCTGGACGAATTTTCAATTGGTGCGTTGCTGGGCCATCCTTAGTGCTAAAACGGTTATCAGCTCGTTGGGCATTAACGATCGCAGTGTTGCGACCAGTACCACGCAATGCATCAGCTGTTAATTGAGCAGCGTAGGCAATATTCAAGACTTTCTCTGGGGGAATTGTGACGACTGTGCGGAATGTGACTGTATTACCATTGCGTTCTGAAGCGATCGCGACTGGTTGACCGTCCAACTCTCCCCGCACCGATTTCGGTAAGAATTGGAATCCTAAAGGTAGGTCGTCGGTGACAAATATATTATTCAAACTAGCATCAGCAAGATTTTTTACCGACAGGCGGTAGATTACCGTATCTCCAGGTTCAGCAGTAGCGCGATCGCCTGTTTTGATAATCTGCAACTGATTGGCTTGACACAAATTTGTGGTGAATTCAAAGGCTAATAAATTCAGTCCCACCGTTTCTGCGTTGGGAACTAAAACAACTGTTTGCTCTAGCCTGGTTTCGCCTGTGAGACTAATTGGTTGACCATCTAGAGAACTAGCGACATATCGCACGACATTATTACCTTGTGTGCCATTGCTAGCAAGGATTTCAATCTTGATCCGCCGCTGTTTATAGATAGAATTTGGTGGTGGATTAACTACAAATATGTAGGTTCTACCTGGATCGGTTTGACCCTTATTCGGATCGAGTAGGAAATTGTAGACACCCGCAGGGTTATTCGTAACGAAGTAGGGGTTACTATTCTCGGTATTTGGCGATTTCCCACCAGGAACGTTGTTATTAAAAATATCTGGTAATTCTGTTCGAGTTAAAGCAACCAAGCTGCCCAATTCTGTCCCTGTTGGGTCGCTTGGGTTAGGTTCGTATACCCCAACCGAAAAACCTGTATAGTCAGGTAAAATTGTGCCGGCGCAACCTAAGATCCGTCCCAATGGGTCAACTAATCGGTTAAGACTAACATTCAGCTGACTAGAAGTTCCTTGATATTTATCATTAGTAGCAGAATCTGTATAAGTATAAGTAGCTTGATTTATTAATGGCAAAGACGCAACCAGATTGTTAGTCTGTTGCGCGATCGCTGGTATAGAAATAGTAGTATGCAAAAAACTTCCCAGAAGAACAGTAGCTGTTAACCGTCGCCACCAGCTACCGCTAGAAGTAATTTGCTTTTGGTTTTGAGGACGGCTCACTTAACACATCTCCTCTGAAATGTCAAGCTTGTTGTTAATAAAAGCATCTATTTATTTAGGGAATCCAGTTAAGCCAAAACCCTTTAAAAATCTCGTTTTCAGGTTTTATCTGGAAATATTGTTGATTGCGGCTGTTTTTCGAGTCAGGAAGGCAGCGCGTCCTTGCGTCCCAATCAGCGCACTTGGGTTTGATAAGTTGCCTTGATTGTCGTCTTCGCTGCAAGTGACGGAATCTGCAAACGGATATGAGTGTAAGCAGTGGCTGGGGCTGGTTTTGTTTCCACTTTCCCGCCAGGAAGAGTAACTTTAACAGTGGGATTTTCGACAAAGCTGCGTCCGCCATCAATGCTGTAAATCACTTTGGCATTGTTGGCGACATTGGTAGAATTCAGCACGTAGACCATTCCTTTGGGAATAGGTTGATTAAAAGTCAAATTCTTCACTGGGCGATCGCTCTTATTTTCGCCACTCAAGGTATATCGCAACACATCTCCTGGTCGCACCACAACTTGACCTTTCAAAGGTTCCCATTTCTGGCTTTGTTTACCCTGCTGATCCTTTGCCACCACTTGCTTTTCTGCTTCTAAACGCAATTGAATTTGCCCTTGAGTTTTGATATTCTGAGCAACAGCACTTCCTGAATGCCATACATTTGCGATTCCTGGAATTTGACCGACAAATGGAACTGTAGCAATGAGAGCAAATGCTCCTAAACCTGCAAAAGAAACACGCTTCATATAAATAACCTCAGAAAACTTCCAGAATGTTGATTGTTGACTTATATTTCCCTGTTTTTGCGAAGAAAGAGTCACTTCTCTCTTTGCTTTCTATTTAGGGACTGGTTGCGACAATAGATAGCGCAATCTCTTCTCTACGAGAGACTGCGCCAACGAGTCTGCGAACGTCGGAGTCCCCAATCCCGAATGGCACGCTTGTTTTCGCCAAATCCATAAGGTATAGGGCTTTTGGGTGTAAGGGTGTCAGGGAAAAAACTAAGAACTTTAGGAGAATACTTACAAATCAATTAATTCCCCTACACCCAGTCCTGACAAAGGTTTCACGTTTTCAAGCGTGCTATTCTCCCCAATCCCAACGAATTAGTTCACCTTGCGTTGGAAGATAAATCTTCTTTGAATACCCGGTGCAACCTGTCCAGTCACAGCATTCACATACTTTGTCACATCTGTGTTTGCTGTAGTTCCAGTTTGGTCATTACCAGAGTTAGTAGCTGGATTACCACTGAAGAATTGAATAGTTGATGTCCCAGAATCCTTAGCAGAACCAACAATGTTGCTAGTATCAATTTGACTATTGTTATCGTTGTCTAGCGCCCAGTTGTTGGGAGTTTGTGTACCATCTTCAGTAATCACAATCTTGTCAGCACTCAGAATTACATTTCCGGTTCCCACTTGAGGACTAGAAATATTTTTGTAAGTAATCCGATACTCAATGATGTTTCCTGGGGCAGGTTTTTTGGGTGTAACACTAAATGTGCCATCCGTACTACCTGCTGGCAGTGCTGGCCCAGTTCCTTGTAAAACTCGTGACTCTTTCAGCAATTGCAAGAAGC